>JAGQRJ010000604.1 GCA_020425635.1 Planctomycetota bacterium
GAAGGCGCGCGCCGAGTCGGCGCGCGCCGAGGGCGAGCGCGCGCGCGCCGAGGACGCCAAAGCCCTCGCCGAGCGCGAGCTCGCGGGGGCCTTGATCGCCCAGGGCACCATGCTCATGACCCGCGAGCGCTACGTGCGCGCGCGGGAGACCTTCGTGCGGGCCGAGGCGCTCAGCGAGCGCACCGGGCTGCCGACCCTGGCCGCCAAGATCGGGCGCTGGGAGGCCGAGCGCTACGCGCCGGGCCCCGCGCTGCGCTTCCCCGCCCCGGCCGCCGTGACCGCCACCGCCGCCGACGAGGCGCGGGTGTGGGTCGGCTGCGCAGACGGCTCGCTGCTCGAGTTCGCGCTCCCCGAGGCGCGCGAGCGCTCGCGGCGCGTGGTCGCGGGGGGCGCGATCACGGCCCTCGCGCTCTGGAAGGACGTGCTCCTCGCGGGCAGCGCCGACGGCACGCTGCGCGCGTTCCGCGACGGGGCCGAGCCGCTCGAGGTCGCCGCGCACACCGGCGCGATCCGGCACCTCGAGACCTACGAGGTCACCCGCGAGGACTACGCCGTGCACGTGGTCAGCGCGGGCGAGGACGCCCAGCTCCGCGTGTGGAACCTCGAGGGGCTGGCCCCGCTGTTCAGCCTCGAGCACCCCGGCGGCGCGCCCCTCGACCTCTGCTCCCAGTGGGGAGCGGGCTACACCGGCGGCGGCGACGGGTCGCTGCACTGGTGGTCGTTTTGGCGCGGCGCCAACTACTGGAGCTACGACCCCCAGACCACGGGCTTGCCCGCGATCCACGCGGTGGCCAACTCCGAGTGGCAACCACCCGATCTGCGCGAGGTCCCCGTGAGCCAGCTCGTGACCGCGACGGGCGCGCAGATCACGCTCTGGGAGTGGAAGGACGAGCTCAAGGCCTGGCGCCCTGGCCCGCGGCTGCTCGGGCACCGCGCGCCGATCGAAGACCTGCTCTGGACCCACGACGGGGCCTACTTCGTCTCGGTCGCCAGCGACGGCGAGCTGCGGGTGTGGAGCCGGACCGGCGAGCAGGTGCGCCTGCTCGACGGCGCGGGGCACGGCCCCCTGGTGCTCACCCCCCGCGGGTTCTGGCTGATCGCGCGCGAGAACGGCGAAGCGGGCCCGGCGGCCGTGGCCTGGGACCTGGGGCTCGCCGACCGCGAGCCCAGCGGCGCGCAGCGCTCGCCCGCGGCGCTGACCCTGCGCGTGGGCCCCAAGCCGGCCCCCTTCGACGAGGCGCCGCCCCCGCCGCCGCCGGTCACCGCGGTGGCCCTCGACCGCGAAGGGCTGTGGGTGGCCGGCGGGACCGCCGCGGGCGGGGTCTACCTCTTCGACGGCGCCAGCGGCCGCCCCCTCGACACCCTCCGCGGGCACGCCGGAGCGATCCGCGGGCTGCACTTCCTGCCCCCCGACGCGTCGGGCGCCCCGCGTCTGCGCTCGTGCGGCGCCGACGGCGCGGTGCGCGAGTGGAAGCTCACCGACACCAGCGGGCTCCCGGTGGCGAGCTGGAGCACGGGCCTGCAGGAGGTGAGCGCGGTCGCCTGGACCGCCGACGGCGCGCTCGTGGGCGACTCGACGGGGCAGGTCGTGCGCCTGCGCGAGCGGCTCGACGGCGACCCCGAGCGCGCGCAGGTGCTCACCGCCAGCGGGCCGGTCCGAGCCTTGGCCACGGCGGGGGAGACCGCGGCCGCGGGCTGCCTCGACGGCTCGGTCGTCGTGTGGACCGGCGACGCCGAGGGGGTCCGCTTCGTCCACCCCGAGGAGGTCAGCGCCCTGGCCCTCGACGAGGCCGGGACGAGCCTCCTGGTGGGCGACGTCATGGGCGGGATCGTGCGCTACGCCCTGCCGAGCGGCGCCCGGCAGGGGAGCCTCGACGCCCACAGCGCGCGCGTCACCTCGCTGCACTTCCTCGGGGCCAGCGGGGCGATCTCGGTCGGCGAAGACGGTCGCGCCTGCACCTGGTCCCTCGACACCTCCCGCGAGTCGTACCTCTCGCCGCCGGCGGGCCCCCTGGCCGATATCGCGGTCAGCCTCGACCCGCTGCGGGTGGTGAGCGCCAGCGAGCGGGGGGTGCTCCTCTGGAACATGCGCGTGGTCGAGGGCGGCCCCGAGGTCGGGAGCGACCTGGTCCGCGACGGGGTGCGCCTGATCCAACGCGGGAGCCTGCGCGCTGGCGTGACCCTGCTCGAGCAGGCCAAGGCCCAGGGGCGCGCCGTGCCCGCGCTGACCCTCGCGCGCGCCTACTGGGGGCTCGACTACCCCGCGGGGGCGCAGCGCGTGCTGGCCGAGGTCCCGGAGGCGGAGCGGACCGTGGAGCAGCGGATCCTCGAGCGCGCGATCGCGGTCGCGGCCCAGGGCGGGAGCCTGCTCGGCTACAGCGGCGGGCGAACCCGAACCCTCGTCCCCCTCGAGGGGCACACCTTGCTCAGCGCCGGCGAAGAGGGCGACTACCAGGTGTGGGACCTGAGCACCGGCGCGCGGCAGCAGACCTGGGGCGTGCACCTCGCGCGCCGCAACCTGAACAGCGCGAGCGTGAGCCCGGACCTGACGCGGATCGTGGGCCGCGACGCCTGGTCGGAGCTCCGCGTGTGGAACCGCGAGGGCGCCCTCACCGCGCAGTTCACCTCCAAGGACGCCTACCGCGCGATCGCCCTCGACCAGGGGGTCCTGGTCACGACGCGGACCGGCGCCTCGCTCCTCGACTACGAGGGCGCGGTCCAGCGGACCTACGACCTGGGCCTCGACGAGCGCGAGCGGATCGAGGCCTTCGCCGTCGACCCGGCCGGGGACCGCTTCGCGCTCAGCTCCTCCGCCGGTCAGGTGCGAGTGCTGCGAATCAGCGACGGCGCCCTGCTCCACGGCTTCGTCGCGCCCGAAGCCAAGGCCCCCGACAGCCTGCGCTTCCAGCCGGGGTCCGACGCCCTGCTCGCGCGGCGCGGCATGACCGCCGCGCTGATCGACTTCACGGGGCAGATCCTGCAGGAGCTGCCCCAGGGCCGCGACCCGATCTACGTGGCGGAGTTCGACCCCAGCGGCGAGCGGATCGGCTGGGTCGACCGCGGCGGCTACGTGAGCGTGTGGGACGTGAAGCGCGAGCGCGTGATCCTCAGCACCGCGGTCGACGAGTTCCCCATGTGCGTGGGCTTCAGCCGCGACGGGCGGACCTTCGTGGTGGGCACCATGCGCGGCGTGCTCCTGAGCTTCGCGGTCCCCGACGGCGAGTGAGCGCCCGCGCCCCGCGCGCCGACGACTCCGCAGGCGACCCGCCGTCGACCGTCCCTCTGGACGCGGTCGAGGCGCGCTGGGAGCGGTCGATCCCCCTGCCCGAGCTGACCCCGACCTTCCTCGCCGAGCACCTGGCCCCCTGGCCCGAGCTCGCGGGGCGGAGCTGGAGCGTGTTGAGCGGGGGGCTGCGCTCGTTGAACCTGCGCTCCGCCGACCTCGTGCTGCGGATCGCGCTCGACGGGCGCGGCTCCCTGCAGAAGGAGCGCGCGCTCCTCGAGCTGGCCCGCGGGTTCGTGCGCGTGCCGCGGGTGCTCGGCGCGAGCGCTCGCGCCTTGCTCCTCGAGCACGTGCCTCACGCGCCCCTGCCCGCGACCGCCGAGGCGGGGCGACAGGCGGGCCGGGCCGCGGCGCGGATCCACACGCACGCCTTCCCCCGGGCCGGCATGCTCGACGCGCGCCTGCAGGTCGTCGAGCCCTTCGAGACGTCCTGGAGCGGCCTGCGGGGCTGGGCCGAGCAGCTCCTCGGCGCGCAGGCCGGCGCGCGCCTGGGCCCCGAGCGGGTCCAAGCGATCGAGCGGGTGTGGGCCGAGCACGAGGCGGCGCTGCTGGCCGAGTGCGCCGCGCCGGTCCTCGTGCACGCGGACTTCAAGCCCACGAACGTGAAGTGGCTGCCCGACGAGGCCGACGTGCTGGTCCTCGACTGGGAGTTCGCCTGGGCCGGCCCCGCGCTGTTCGACGTGGGCCAGCTGCTCCGCTGGCAGCCGCCCGAGCCCTTCGTGGCCGGGGTGGAGCAGGGCCTGCGCGAGGGCCAGGCCCCGCTCCCGCCCGACTGGCGGCGCCTGGCGGAGCTGCTCGACCTGTTCAACCTCGTCGGCTTCCTCGACCACGCCGAGGATCGACCCCAGCGCGACCGCGACGTGCTGGGCCGGATCGATCGGACGCTCCGCGCCTGAACCGCTCTGCTTCCCAGCCTCCTTCAAGAGCTCGCCGGGAACGAGTTCGCTGACATGCCATGTTCTCGCTTCCGGCGATCGGAGGCGCAGCCTGCCAGTCAAGCGGGTTTCATGGGGCTTCGAACCGCTGAGTCGCTGAGGACGCCGCGGGTTCGCAGAGGTGCGCGCGGCCGTTCGATCGCGTTCGTCACTTTGGGGAAGGCACGGGCGAAGGCAAGCTTCGCCCCTACTGCTTGGTGCGCGCGAGGGCGCCGGCGAGCGTCGAGACGAAGGCACGGGCGAAGGCAAGCTTCACCCCTACGGCTTGGTGCGCGCGAGGCGCACCTACTCGCGCAGGGGCTGCTCCAGCACCACGCGGGCTTCGGCGGTCTCGGCGTCGACGTGGAGCAGGAGCCGGCGGGTGGGGTCGGCGCCCAGGAGCGACCACTCGGCGCGGAGCGCGCCTGCGACGTAGGCCAGGGTCAGGCGCGGTGCCTCGAAGCGGGCGCCCGGGCAGAGCGCCTCGCCCGCCAGGGTCGCGGCCTCGGCGTCGACCGCCGGCGCCTCGGTGACCCGCTCGCGGACGTGGCTCGCGCGGTAGAAGACCACCTCACCGCTCTCGGGGTCGAGGCCCACCACGACCTGGTTGGGGTAGACCGCGAGCGCGCCCTCGGGGGCGAGCTCGAGGAAGCGCACCTGGTACCACACGGGGTTCATGTCGCAGCACAGGCGCGCCTCGACCCGGGTCCAGCGGCGGCGCTTGCCGCCCGGAGTGCGCGCCGAGAAGAACACCCGCGCGCGGCGTTGGAGCTCGCGCTCGCTGTAGCGCGTGCGCGCCGCGAGCGCGCGCTCGGGGTCCTCGAGCTCCTTGGGGCTGAGGCGCAGGGCGCGGTCGAAGGCGTTGTAGGAGACCACCGCGTCGTGGGCGTCGACGGCCACGGTGAACTGGGTCGGCCCCTGGGCGGGCACGACGAGCTCGGTCAGCGGCCCCTGGGCGGGGTCGCCCACGCCGACCCGGGTCGCGACCTCCCCCAGGGTCTTCAGCCGGGGTCGCGGCGCGAGCTCCCCCGCGCGCAGGAAGCGCAAGCACGCGCGCTGCGCTGACCCCTCCTCGCCGCAGGCGAGGCCCGCCCCCAAGCTCCCGAACACCACCGCTCCCACGATCCATGCCTTCATGAGGTCCTCCTGTGCGGGGCCTGAGGGCAAGCCGCGGGCCGAGCTAAGTCCCGCCAGCACGGTGCGTGCGCGGGGGGTCGCTGGGGCGAACGGGCAGCTCTTGCCCACCTGCTTCCCGCGTGCGGTTCGCGCGCAGCCCTCGGGCGAGCCGGTCCCAGGGAGCGCGTTACACTGCGTCTCCGGAGGTCCGCGTGAGCGATCGCAGCTTGTTCCTCGGCCGCGAACCTGGTTCGCCTGAGGCCGACGTGCGCTACCCCACGGCCAACCTCACGACCCACGGGGTGATCGTGGGCATGACCGGCTCGGGCAAGACCGGGCTCGGGGTGGTGCTGCTCGAGGAGGTCCTGCGCAGCGGCACGCCGGCGCTCGTGATCGACCCCAAGGGCGACATGGGCAACCTGCTGCTGACCTTCCCCGAGCTCGCGCCGGCCGAGTTCGAGCCCTGGATCGACCCCCTCGAGGCCGCGCGCACGGGGTCGAGCCCCGCGGAGCTCGCCGCCGAGCTCAGCGCGCGCTGGCGCGCGGGGCTCGCGGAGTGGGGGCTCGGCGCCGACGACGTGCGCCGGCTGCGCGAGCAGGTGGAGTTCGGGATCTACACCCCCGGCTCGCGGGCGGCGACGCCGCTCAACGTGCTCGGCTCGCTCGCGGCCCCCGCGGGGGCCGGGCCCGAGGCCCGGCTCGAGGAGGTGCAGGGCCTGGTGGGTGGGCTGCTGGGGTTGATCGGCGTCGACGCCGACCCGCTGACCAGCCGCGAGCACATACTCCTGACCAACGTGATCGAGCGCGCCTGGTCCAAGGGCGAAGACCTCGACCTCGCGCGCCTGATCCAGCAGGTCCAGAGCCCGCCCCTGCGCAAGCTCGGGGTGTTCGAGCTCGAGACCTTCTATCCGGCGAAGGACCGCCTGGCCCTCGCCATGCGCCTCAACGGGCTGGTGGCCAACCCCGCCTTCGCGGCCTGGCTCGAGGGCGAGCCCCTCGACCCGCAGCGGCTGCTGTGGACGGCCGACGGGCGGCCGCGGGCCTCGGTGATCTACCTCGCGCACCTCAGCGCCGAGGAGCGGCAGTTCGTGGTCGCGCTGCTCCTGGCGCGGGTCGCGTCGTGGATGCAGACCCTGCCGGGGTCGAGCGACCTGCGCGCCCTGATCTACATGGACGAGGTCTACGGGTTCTGCCCGCCGACCGCCATGCCGCCGGCCAAGCGCCCGCTGCTGACCCTGCTCAAGCAGGCGCGCGCCTTCGGGGTCGGGGTCGTGCTCGCGACCCAGAACCCGATCGACCTCGACTACAAGGCCATGTCCAACGCGGGGACCTGGTTCGTGGGTCGGCTGCAGACCGAGCGCGACCAGGCCCGGGTGGCCGACGCCCTGGCGGGCGAGGGCGCGGCGCCGGCGGAGCTGCGCGCCCAGCTCGCCGGGCTCGGCAAGCGCACCTTCCTCCTGCGCGACCCCAAGGCCCAGCGCCCGCGGAGCTTCGCCACCCGCTGGGCGCTCTCCTACCTGGCGGGTCCCTTGACCCGCGCCCAGCTCGGGCGCTTCGCGCCCGCGCCGGTCGCCGCC
>JAGQRJ010000605.1 GCA_020425635.1 Planctomycetota bacterium
GCGCGCTGGGCGCCGCCCGCGCCGCCCGCGAGGAGGCGGCGGCCCGGCTCGAGGAGCTCTTCGGGCGCAGCGTGCGCGACGCCATGACGAGCGACGACGCGTTGCCCCTGGTCTTGAAGCAGCGGGTCGGGGGGCACCACGCCTTCGCGGTCACCGTCCAGACCCCCGCCGGGGTGGTGATCTTCGGCCTGGACGCCGAGCACCTCGCGCGCGCCCTGCGCGAGCACCTGGCCCAGGTCGAGCGCACCCGCCTGCTCGAGGCCGACCAACCCGCCGCGCCCGAGGCCCAGGAGCTCTCGCTGAGCCACCCCCTCGAGCACCTGCGGGTCGAGGTCGGCCCCGAGCCCGCGCTCGCCCCCGAGGGCTACATGGGCCTCGCCCCGCAGCACGTGCGCCTGGGGCTGATCGTGCTCTGCATGGTCACGATCGCGATCGGGGTCGGGGTCACGATCCGGGCGGTGCGCCGGGAGGCCAAGGTCGCCCAGCTCAAGACCGACTGGGTGGCGAACGTGACCCACGAGCTGAAGACGCCGCTGACCTCGATCCGAATGTTCCTCGAGACGCTCCTGCTCGGGCGCGTCGACGACGAACAGGAGGCCCAGGAGTGCCTCCAGGTCATGAGCCGCGAGGCCGAGCGCTTGACCCGCCTGATCGAGCAAATGCTCGTGTTCAGCCGGATCGAGAGCCGCAAGGGTCGCCTGCGCCTGGTGTCCACCGACGTGCGCAAAATGGTCGACGACGCGCTCAAGATCCTCAGCGATCAGTTCGCGGTCGACGCCGAGTTCGAGGTGGTCACGGTGCAGGAGCTGCCCCCGATCGTGGTCGACCGCTTCGCCATGACCGAGGCGGTGCTCAACCTGCTGCACAACGCCTGGAAGTACTCGGCGAACACCGGGCGCGACCGCGTCCTGCGGGTCGTGCTCGCCGCGCGCCGCAAGACGGTGGAGATCGCGGTCGAAGACAACGGGATCGGCGTCCCCCCCCGCGACCGGCGGCGGATCTTCGTCAAGTTCGAGCGCGGCACCAACGCCGAGCTCGAGCGGGTCGAGGGCAGCGGGATCGGGCTCACCATGGCGAACACGATCGTGCGCGCGCACGGCGGCTGGATTCGGCACACGCAGCTCAAGCAGGGCAGCAGGTTCACGATTCATCTGCCAAAGTAGGGGAGCGGGAGCGCTGATGGAGACGATTCTGGTGATCGAGGACGACCCGGCGATCTCGCTGGGTCTGAAGAAGAACCTCAAGTACGAGGGCTACGACGTGGTCACCACCGCCCAGGGCGACCAGGGCCTGGAGCTGGCGATCTCGCGCCGCCCCGACCTGATCGTGCTCGACGTCATGCTCCCGGCGCTCAACGGCTTCGAGATCTGCAAGACGCTCAAGCGCAACGAGGTCGACATTCCGATCATCTTCCTCTCGGCCAAGGACCAGGAGATCGACAAGATCATGGGCCTCGACCTGGGCGCCGACGACTACCTGACCAAGCCGTTCTCGATCCGCGAGCTCGTGGCGCGGATCAACGCCGTGCTGCGGCGCAAGAAGCGCTTCGAGCGCGAGCTCTCGACCTTCGCCTTCGACGACGTCGAGATCGACTTCACCGCGCGCACCGTCAGCCGCCAGGGGCGCGAGCTCGGGCTCTCGCCGCGGGAGTTCGACCTGCTCGCGTTCTTCATCAAGCACCCCAACGAGGTCGTCGAGCGGCGCAAGATCCTCAACAAGGTGTGGGGCTACGACTACTACGGCACCGCGCGGACCATCGACAACTTCGTGACCAAGCTGCGCCAGAAGCTCGAGCCCGAGCCCAACAAGCCGGTGCACTTCGTGACCGTGCGAGGGATCGGCTACAAGTTCGTCCCGGACTGAAATGAGCTGGAGCCCCGGGACCTGCGTCGCCGACTACCGGATCGTCCGCCAGCTCGGCGCCGGCGCCTGCGGCGCGGTCTACGAGGCCGAGCACCTCAGGAGCGGGGGCGGGGTGGCCCTCAAGACCCTGCTCCCCGGCGCCCA
>JAGQRJ010000606.1 GCA_020425635.1 Planctomycetota bacterium
AAGATCTCGGCGTTCCCCGACACCTGCTCGAGCATGCCGTAGAAGCCCTCGAAGCAGCCGAGGACGACGAGGGTGTAGAGGAACCAGCGGGCGTAGCCGGCGCGACCCAGGGACCAGGCCAGGCCGAACGCGAGGAGGTAGAGCGCACCCTTCTGCAGGGCTTCGAGGCAACCGCCGAAGTCCAGGGCCAACGGGCGCCACGCGGTCGCGGGAAGCGCTGTCTCCAGGCGCGAGGCGAGGACGTCGGGCAAGCCGGCGGGCGGTCCGCTCAGCGGGGGCGGCAGCTGGACGGCCTGGAATGCGGCCCAGCACCACACGCCGATCAGCGTGGCCAAGATCCAGGTCGGCGGAAGCTCGACCTCGCCCCGACGCGAGGCGAGCAGCCCGCGCAGCAGCGCTACGGCGGTCAGGGCGCACAGCCCGCTGGCCCAGGTCCAGCTGAGCACGCCGCCGAACACGACCGTGTGCAGCACGAGCACCCCGATCAACACCACCGCGCTGAGCGCGTCGAGCTGCTGCTCGAGGCGGGAGGTGACGCGGGTGGGCTCCTGGGACACGGGCGGCTCCCTAGTTCAGCAGGTGGTCGGCCATGAGCGAGAAGGGCGCCACGCGCGCGTCGAACTCGGCGCCGTCGTCGCGGCGCATGCGGTAGGTGCCGGACATGGAGCCGCCGGGGGTGGGCAGCGGACAGAACGACGTGTATTCGAAGTGCTGGCCGGGGGAGAGGCGGGGGGTCTCGCCCACCACGCCGGGCCCGCGGACGTGCTCTTCGCGCCCGTGCCCGTCGCGAATGATCCAGTGCCGGCTGAGCAGCTGCGCCGGCGCCTCGCCGCGGTTCTCGATCGTGACCCGGTAGGCGAAGAAGTAGAGCGGCTGGCTCGGGTTCGAGCGCTCGGGCACGTACTGGGCGGCCACCCGCACCACGACCCCCTCAGTCTCTGCCTCCGACATGCGTGACCCCTCCGTCTGCGGCGGGATCCTAACTCAGCCCGCTCCTAGCCGGCAGGCGCTTCCGGCGGCGCGGGCGATTTCGCCGCGTGGTCTGCGGGCTCTGGGGCCTCTCCGGGCTCCTCCCCTGCGCTCGCGCCAGGCAGCCGCAGCAGGAGCGCGGGGAGCAGGCCGAGGTCGCAGAGGAGCGCGGTGAACGCGGTGACCGCGATCAAGAGCCCGAAGAACAGGGTCGGGCGAAACGGCGAGAACGCGAACACGCCGAAGCCTGCGCCGACGGCGACGCTGGTCACGAGCACCGGGCGGCCCACGTGGAGCAGCATGCCCTCGGTGGCCTGGGCGATCGAGGCCCCGGCGCCGCGGCGCGAGGCGTATGCGTGCAGCAGGTGGATCGTGTCGTCGACCACCAGGCCCAGGGCGATCCCGGCGACGGTCACCGTGGCGGTGTTGAGCGGGATCTCGAGCAAGCCCATGAAGCCCAGGGTCACCAGGATCGGGAGCAGGTTGGGGACCAGGGAGACCACGACCAGGGTCAGCGAGCGGAAGGCGACGCCGAGCACGAAGGTCACGAGCACCAGCGCGAGCACGAAGGACTGGAGCTGCGTCTCGAGCAGCAAGACCTGCACCCGGACCAGCAGCGGCACCCCGCCGGTCAGCCGCACGCGCACGCCCTCGGGGAGCGGCGGCACGCCCTCCGGGGGGTGGGCCAGAGCGGCCCGCACGTCCTGCACCAGCGCGTCGCACGACTCCGACGAGCGGGTGTACGCGTGGACCGTGATCCGCAGGTGCGCGAGGCCCTGGTGCAGCATGCCGCTGTGTTCGAGCCCCGGGGGGGGGCGCGCGAGGATCGCGCCCAAGAGCGCGGCCCGGGCCTCGGGGCTCACGTCCGCGGGCAAGACCTCGAGCGCCGAGGAGACGCTCTGCACCAGCTCGCGCTCGCTGCGCGCGTAGGCCACGAGCCCGTCGAGGCCCTCGAGGCCCTCGGCGCTCAACAAGAGCTCTTGCGGCGCCGAGACCCAGAGCTCGAGCGGCGTCAGGCCGACCAGCGAGCCCTCGATCGCGGCCGAGGCGCGGGGGAGCTCGTGGGTGGGCGGGAAGAAGTTCAGAATGTGCGACTCGACCTGGAGCTGCATGAGCCCCACGGTCCCGCCGATCCCCAGCGCCACGCCCGCGAGGATCACGAGCACCCCCTGTCGACCCAGGTAGACCCGCAGCGCGTGGGCGCGCACCGCGTTCCACCACGAGGCGGTGGGGGGGCGCGGGACGAAGCCGGGCATGCACCCCAGGAGCGTCGGCACGAGGACGAAGGTCCCCGCGAAGCACACCCCCGCCCCGATCGCGGCGAAGGCCCCCAGGTCGCGCACAGGGGGGATCGACGAGGTGACCAGCGAGCCGAAGCCGATCGCGGTGGTGGCCGCGGTGAGCAGGCAGGGCATGAAGGTCTCCTTCGCCGCCCGCACCCACAGCGCGCGGCGCGCGGGCCCGTCGAGCGGGCCGTTGCCCGTCGGCTGATCGAGGTAGCGCGAGACGAGGTGCAGCGCGTAGGCCGTGGTCAGCACGGCCAGGATCGCGGGCAGGACCACGAGGATCAGGTTCAACGGGCGGCCGACCGCGACCAGGAGCCCGAGGGTGGTCACGCTCGCGAAGCCCGCGGCCGCCACCACCGCCAGCACCGGGCGCGCGGAGCCCAGGCCCCCGTAGACCACGAGCCCCATGACCAGCGCCACCAACGGAAACAGCGAGCCGAAGGAGGAGGCCGAGCCGCGGTCGAGGGCGTCGGTGATCGCGTCGGGGCCCGCGAGGTGGAACCCGCCGAGCTGCAGCGTGTCGCGCGCGCAGGCCTCGCGAATTCCCGAGACCATGGCGCCGCGCTCCTCCGCCCCCAGCCCGGGGCGGGGCACGATCAAGAGCCCCACGCGGTCGTGCGCCGCAGAGACCAGGCGGCGGCTGAGGGGGTCGTCGCGCAGGACGCTGTGCCGGGTGACAGGCGGCGGGGGCGCGTGCTTGAGGTCCCGGGGGACCACGATCCCCGCGAGGCTGGGGTCCTCGAGCAGGGCGCGCGCCCGGGCGCGTGCCACGGCGTTGGGCAGGCGCAGGTCGGGCGCGTCGTCGTGCTGGGCGAGCAGCACCTCGCGCAGCGAGGCGTCGAAGATCCGGTAGGCGGTCTCCTGGGCTTCGAGCACCTTGGCCACGCTCGACCCGGCCGGGGTCGCGGCGAGGGTCGGGACGAAGGTCTCCGCTTCGAGCACGAGGGGCATGAGGGCCTGGCCCGCGGTCAACCTGCGCACCGCGCCCCAGTGCTCGCGGCTGGTCTCGGGGTCGCCGCCCAGCGCGCGCGGGGTCGAGGCGTAGCGCAGGGCGAAGTAGAGGTGCGGGCCCGCGCGGTGGAACTCGGGCGCGAGCCCCAGGACCCAGCTCATGGCTTCGTCGACCCGAGGCAGGCTCGCGACCTGCCCCGGCGCGAAGCCGCTCGCGCGGATCTCCCCCGCGCGGGCGAAGGCCCACCAGTAGACCGCCGGGATCGCCGGGCGTCCGAGGGCGTCGAGGCGCTCACTCAGCGACTGCGAGCCCGCGGGGCCTTCGCGCAGGAGGGCGGGCGGGCCCACCGCCGCGAAGGCCACCAGGGCGGCTTGCCGGGCGTTCCCATAGAGCACCAGCGCGCGGTCGGGGTCGTCGGCGTGGAGCAAGAACGCCGCCGCGGCGTTGGCCTCGGCCACGAGCAGGTGCAGCGAAGGGTCACGCGGGGCGCGGATCCGGGCCAGCTCGAGTCGCTCGAGCTGCACGGGCAGCTCCTCGCGCCCGACCTCCACGGGGTCGCGGAGGTCGAGGGGGCTGTGCACCCGGGCTACGCCGGGCACCTGCAGCAGGCGTTGGGCGAGCACGTCCAGCGCCGTGACGGTCTCGGGGTCGCCGAGGTCGACGTGCTCGCTCGCCGCGAGCAAGAAGGTGTCTTCCCCGAAGCGCTCGCGGAACTCGGCGTAGGTGTCGAGGGCGGCGTCGCTGCCCGGGAGCCACGCCTGGGCCGTGTTATCGAAGCGGAGCCAGGCCACGACCGCGAGCGCGCACAGCGCGGCCAGCGCGCCCGCGACCCCGAGGGTCGGCAGCGGGCGCCGGTAGAGCGGCTCGAGCAGGGCGGAGGGGTTCAGGGGGGCTGGGATCCAGTGCGGCGAGGGCGGCCCTAGAAGGGGCCGAGCCCCTCGGGCTCGGGGGGCTGCTCGCCCTCCGGGGCAGGGGCCGGGGTCTCGGGCGTCTCGGGCGCGGGGGCTTCGGGGGCCTTGCCCGCCTCCTCGGCGAGCAGGGCGATCACGAGCTGGCGCAGGTAGGCGTGCTCGCGGTAGCCGACTTCGCGCGCGCGGACGCGCCCCTGGCGATCGATGATCAAGGTCGTGGGGAAGCCCTCGAGGTTGGGGACCTGCTGCAGGAGCGCGCGGTCGGCCATGACCAAGGGGTAGGTCACGCCCAGCTCGCGCGCGAAGCGGCGCACGCCGGCCACGGCGGCCTCGCCCTGCTCCTTCTCGAAGGTCATGCCCACGACCTCGAGCAGGTCGCCGAACTCGCGCCCGAGCTCGACGAAGTGCGGGATCTCCTGCCGACACGGGGGGCACCAGGTGCCCCAGTAGTCGACGATCACGACCTTCCCGCGGAGGTCCGCGAGCTTGAGCGGCGCCCCGTCGAGGGTCTTCACGTCGAAGTCGTAGGGGAACAGCGGCTCCGGGCTCAAGAGCGACTGCGCCGCGGCCACCGCCTCGCCGTCGAGCCGCGCCCGGGTGCGGGCGAGCAGGTTTTGAAAGCGCGGGCTCGCGCGCAGGGGGGCGAGGCTGGGGTCCTCGACCAGGCGGGTCAGGTCGTCGTAGCCCGCCTCGAGCGCGGCCCGCAGGGCGGCGAACGCCTCGTCCTCCTGGCCGAGCAGGGACCGCGCGCAGGCGGTGTTGTAGTGGCCGACCTGGCGTACGAGGGCCTTCTTCGCCGCCGAGACCGGGAGGGCTTCGACCTGGGTGAGGGCGTCGGCGTAGCGCTCGCAGGCCTGCTCGAGGAGCTCCTTGCCTTGCGCGTCGCCCGCGCCGAGCAGCTGCTCGCCCTTGGTGCACAGCCCGTAGGCGTCTTCGAGCAAGGCCTGCACCCGGGCCGCGGGGTCCTGGGCGAGGCCTGAGCTCGCGAGGAGCAAGAGCACGGCGCAGGGCGCGAGCCGTCGGAGGAGGTTCACGGGCGGTTCCTTCCCAGCCAGGATCTTCGCATATCGCCGCACGTTGTCGCTTGCGACGACCCGGCTAAGCGTCGTTGGCGGTGGGCAGGGGGCGGGGGGCGACGTTGACCTGGCGGGCGACCTCGGCCAGGAAGTGCTCGACCCGCGCCTCCTCCATGTGCGCCGGTCCCCGGAGCTGGTCCGGGGCCACCCCGGTGCCGACCTGAGCCTCCTCGAGCACCTCGCGGTCCTCGCGGAACACCTTGTGCAGCCCGTGGCGCGCGAGGGGCATGATCGCCCAGCGCAGCCACTCCAGCGGGTTCCACCAGCCGCGGCGCGGGGAAATGTCGTAGAGCTGACTCACGCGCAAGCTCTCGCCGGGGGCGACGGGCACGAAGCGGGTCACGTGGATCACGCCCACGATCTGGATCACGAGCAGGTTCGGGAACACGAAGTGGCTCTCGAACTGCTCGAGGGGCTCGATCCCGCCCAGCCAGCGCAAGAGCGGCTTCTTCCAGCCCAGGGGCGCGGCGGTCGAGAACACCGCGTGGCCGTTGGGGCGGAGCACGTAGTCCTCGGGGCGCGAGCTGCGGCCCTTCTGCAGGGTCTGCTTGTGGACGAAGGCGACGTGGTAGTCCTCGATCGCCCCCGAGACGGCGAGCTTCCAGTTGCCGCGCAGGGGCATGCGGCACTCGAGGAGCGGGCGCTGCGCGCGCTCGCTGATCGCCGCGATCTGCTCGGCCTCGGCGCCAAGGAACGCGCGCAGGTCGGCCTCGGTCTGCCGCGGGTCGTCGTGGACGAAGATCAGCTTGCCCAGCTGCACCGCCGCCGCAGGCTTGAGGCCCAGCTCAGCCTCCTCGAGCGTCTTGAAGCCCGCGCGCTTGCTCGCCCCCAGCAGGCGGCCGTCGGTGCCGAACACCCAGCCGTGGTAGGGACACTGCATACGCCCCGCGCCGCGGCCCTGGCAGAGCCGCGTCCCGCGGTGGGTGCAGGCGTTGACGAAGGCGCGCAGCGTCCCCGCGCCGTCGCGGGCGACGATCAGCGAGCGCTGCGCGTCCTCGTGCACGAAGCGCGTGTCGGGGGCCGGGAGGTCGAAGGTCGTGCCGACGCAGGTCCAGCTGGAACGGAGCAGGCGTTGCTCCGCCGTGAACAGCGCCGGGTCGTGAAACACGGCGTTGGTCGGACCGAACAGCTCGCTCACCGTCTCCTCCCTCGCGCCAGCTCCCAGCCGAGGATCCCCACCCCGGCCACGATCTCCAAGTAAAAGAAGGCTACTCGGTAACAGGCCATGATCGCCAGCGCGTAGGTCGTGCCGAAGAACCAGGTCAGGCCGCCCTCCGCGACCCCTGACGCTCCCGGGGTGGGCGCCGAGATCGCGAGCGCCTTGAACAGCACCAGGTCCGAGAGGAAGCGCTCGGGGTCGGGGTTCGCGCCGACCCCCACGATCAAGACCCCGAGCAGCGCGACCTCGAGCACGTACCACAGCGTCGCGAGGGCCATGTTGGCCGCGAGGAAGCCGGGCCGGCGCAGCGCGGTCAGCGCCTCCACCGTGCGGTCCAGGGGGCCGTCTTCGCGGGCCCAGCGCGCCGAGGCGGGCAGGCTCCGGCTCAGCCGGCGCAGCGCGCGCAGGCCCTGGGTCGGCCACACGATCACCGCCGCGATCGCGAGCAGCACCCCGCCGACCACGACGTAGCCGAGGAACAGCCCGTTGAGCACGCTCGCCGGGAGGTCCGAGCGGAAGGGGAGCGCGATCAGCGCCGCGAGGCCGATCACGGCCATGGCCGACATGGGCTTGATCACGGCCACCGCCGCCGAGACCCCCCAGGAGATCCCCTTCCGCCGGCAATACCACACCAGGAGCGGCTGCCCGCCCGAGGCCCCGGGGGTGAGGAACGCGGCCATGTGGAACAGGGCCATCATGGCCAGCCCCCGACGCCAGGTGATCGAGACCCCGTAGCCCCAGAGCGCGAGCTTGTAGCGCGCCGCGTCGCTGAACCACAGCGCGACCAGCAGGCCCAGCGCCACCGGCAGCAGGCTCCAGCGCGGCTCGACGGTCTGCGCCTGCATGAAGTCCGGCACGAAGCGTTGGATCAGGAGCAGGGTCAAGGCGCTGAGCCCGAAGAACAGCGCGGTCCCGCGCAAGACCTTCCCCCCGAAGGCTTGCTCTTTGGGGCGCATGAGCAGGGCGGGCAAGAGCAGCAGGTCGGCGGCGAGGGCCACCAGCAGGGCCAGGGCGCAGAGCCCGCCGAGGATTCGATTGGCGAGCACGCCGCTCGCGAGGAGCACGCCGAAGCCGCACACCAAGACCAGGGTCGTGCCCACGAGCGCGCTGCCGGTGCGCTCGAGGGCGTAGCGCACCTGAACCGCCGGCTGCGCGTCGCGGTGCCGCGCGAGCGCCGCGAGGAGGTGGATCGTGTCGTCGACGGCGACGCCGAAGGCCAGGCAGAACACCACGCTCGTCGCCAGGCGCAGCTCGATCCCCAGGGCACCCATGCAGCCGGCCAGCGCGAGCAGCGGGATCAGGTTGGGCAGCAGCGCCAGCGCGGTCAAGCGCAGGGAGCGCGTCCAGAGCGCGATCAGGGCGAGCACCACCCCCAGCGCGAGCAGGAGGCTCGTCGCCAGGTTGTGGATCAAGGCCCCGTGGGCGGCCTGGATCATGACCGTGGTCCCGCTCGCCTCCACGCTGAGGTCCTCCGGCAAGAGCTCGCGCGCCCGGGCCTCGAGGCGCTCCACGCAGGCGAAGAACGCCGGGGTCGGGAGGGTCTTCAGGCGCAGCGAGACGCGGAGCACGTCGTGCCGGCGCCAGGCAGCGGCGCCCAGACGTTCGGCGCCGGCCGTGGAGGGGCCCAGGAAGGGCCGGGTCGGGTCGGTCGGAGACGCCCCCTCGTAGAGCAAGAGCAGCTGGGCCGCCGCGGCCGAGCTCTCGGGCAGGCGACGGGTCCCAGGGCGTCGGCC
Source organism: Planctomycetota bacterium (assembly GCA_020425635.1). Taxonomy (GTDB): domain Bacteria; phylum Planctomycetota; class J058; order J058; family J058; genus JAGQRJ01. The sequence goes on from JAGQRJ010000606.1 coordinate 8,087, forward strand.
GTCGAGGGCGCTCTGAACGTCTTCGAGGAAGTCCGTGAGCGCGATCACCTCGAGCACCTCGGAGCCCCGCGCCGCCTCGGCGCGCAGCTCGTCGACGAGGGCCGCGACCCCGCGCAGCGCGTCGGGCTCGAGCAGGCGCGGGTCCTCGGGGGAGCTCGGCGTTCGCGGGCGGACCACGAGCTGGAGCCCGCTGACCCCGCCGAAGCGCTGCTCGACGAAGTCGCGGGTCCTGCGCAGGGGGTGGTCGGCGGGGAAGTCGCCCAGGACCTTCGACTCGACCTTGACCCGGGCGCCCTCGAGCAGGCACAGCGCGCCGAGGAGCACGAACCCGCCGATCACGAGCCCGCGTCGGGAGCGCGCCAGGCGGTAGGCGCCGCGGGCGATCCGCGCGCCCAGCCAGCCCCCGCCGAGGGGGGGCACGATCCGCGGGCCCGCCAGCCGGCTGAGGGCGGGCAGCGCGCCGAAGCACAGCACCCAGGCGGCCAGGACCCCGACCGCGATCGGGACCCCGAGGGTCTGAATCAAGGGCACGTCGCTCCACCACAGCGACGCGAAGGCCGCGGCGCTGGTGAGGCTGGTCATGAGGCACGGGGGCCCGGCCTCCCTCAGCGTGCGCTGCAGGGCCTGGGGCTGAGGCACGCCCTCGCCGACCAGGCGCCCGAGCCCCGAGAGGGCGTGGACCACGTCGCCGACGCCGGCCACCAGCAGCAAGACCGGGAGGGCCGCGGGGCTGAGCAGGGTCAGCGGGAGCCCCGCGAGCGACATGAACGCCAGGGTCCAGAGCAGGCTCGCGCCCACGACGAACACTCCCAGGGCGACCCCGAGCGGGCGCCGCAGCAGCAGGGCCAGCACCCCGAGCAAGACCGCGAGCGCGAGGGGAAACACGCGCCGCAGGTCCTGGCGCATGAGCGCGAGCACCTCCTCGCGCACCACGAGCACGCCGTCGAACCAGGCTCGCTCCCCAGGCTGCAACCACGCTTCGACCTCGCGCCGCAGGTCGGCGACCAGGGCCCTGCGGTTGGAGGGAGTGTCGTGCCAGGGCGCGATCGCCACGCGCAGGGCGGCCAGGCGGCGGTCCGCCGAGACCACGCGGTTGCGGTAGAGCGGGTTCGTCAGCAGGTCGGGAGGGAGCGGCTCGCCGGGGGAATAGAGCGGGCCGACCTCGAGCAGCTCGCCCTGGCCGCGGGCGTAGGGGGTGTGGCTCAGCGAGTTCACCTCGTCCGGGTCTACCTGGGCGTGGTCGTGGAGCAGGTCGGTGAGCCGCTCGAGGCGCGCGAGGAACGCGGGGGCGAGCGCGTCTGGGGTCTCGATCAGCACCAGCGCGCCGCAGTCGTCGCGGCCGAAGTCGGCGCGCATGGACGCGTAGGTCGCGCGCCGCGGGTCGTGGAGCGGGAACACCGTGTCGACCTCGGGGTCGAGGCGCGGCAGCCCGAGGCGCCCGGGGGGGAGCCCGAGGGCCGCCTCCAGCGGCCGCGGCGCGGCGAGCACGAGCAGGCTCAGCGCGCTCACGGCGAGGATCCCCACCAGGCCCAGCCACGGGTGCCGGCCGCTCCAGGTCATGGGGCCACACGCGCCTGCGGGCCCGCCCAGCGCAACCCCGCCCGCGAGAGCGACCAGGCGCCGCGGACCGCGCCGGGCGCGGCCCGCTCGAGCTCCGCGCGGAAGCACTCCACGATCCGCGGCTCCTTGGCGCGCAGGTGGAAGGTCACCGCCAGGCGATCGCCGGTCTCGCCGCAGCCCAGGCTGCACATGCGGTAGTCCTTGACCATGGGGTAGCCGACCACGAGCCGCACGTGCTCGCGCAGCGCCCCCCGGATCCAGTCGCTGCCGAACCAGGAGATCATGGCCGTGCGCTTGCGGTCGCTGACCCCGCGGCTGACCGCCTCGGCGAGGGCTTGCTGCGCGACCCACGGGAGGGCGCGCAGCACGGGGTTGGCGAAGGCGCGCGCCGCGCCCGCGATCCGCCCCAGCTGGCGCTCCGCCTGATACTCGTGGGCCCGCTGCGCGCCGATCGCGCGGCACACGGCCTCGAGGTCGCTGTCCGGGGCGACGTCGAGCTCGAGCTCGACCATGCCGCAGGCGTTGCCGTCGCTTCTCAGGCCGCACAGCGTGCGCAGGTTCACGGGGAGCGAGAGGTTGAGCGGGGTCGGCGCGCCGACCCAGGCGCTCGAGGCCTTGGCGAACAGCGCCGTCGTCAGGTCGGGGATCGAGCTCGACCAGCGCGCGGCGAGCTCCCGCAGCGGCGGCGCGTCGAGCTCCCAGGTCCACGACCAGCGCGGCGCGCGGGTCCAGCCGCGGAAGGGGTAGGGGATCGTGCGCCCGAGGCCGACCTTGGGCAGCCCGCGCGCGGCGGCCAGCGGGGCGAAGGGGTCGCTCAGGTCGGGGGTCCAGGGCTCGAGCGGGAGCCCGAACAGCCGCGCCAGCACCCGCAGGCACACTCGCCCAAAGGCGACGCCGTCGCAGAGGCCGTGGTGGACCTCCCACAGGATCGCGCGCGAGAGCCCGTAGATCCGCACCGGGGGGCTCCGGCGCGGGTCGATCCGCGTGCCCAGCGCGCTCAACTCGCTGCGCACCGCCACCGCCTCTCCTGGGCGCCACGCGCCGCCCTGGAAGCGCCAGCCGAGGGCCGGGAACTCGGCCACCGTCTCGGCCCAGGCGCGGTCGAGGCGGGCGCGATCCAGCGGCGCGTCGAGCACGATCATGAGCGTGAAGCAATACGGGCTCTCGCGCCGGTCCCCGAGCAGGAACAGCCTCCCCAGGACGGAGGGCTCGATTCGGCTCAAGTGCAGGTCACGTTTCACTCAGTGGATCCCCACGAAAAACTTAAGCCATTCCCCTGCCTCACGAGACCCCTGCTTGGCAAGAAATTACAAAGACTTGTGAGCCGGACCGACGGTTGCACAGACGCCTCACATGAGCGTGCCTCAGGACCCCCGTGCGACGTATGGCGTCGACTCGATCGAGTTGGACCCCGCGGATTTCGCGCGTTACGTCGAGACCGACCCCCGCGCCCGCGCGCTCATGCCCGAGCACCTCCCAGGTGCGCCCCTGCACCCGGGCCGCCACGCGCTCCTGCGCGAGGCCCTGAGCTGGGGCTCGCGCAACGGGCAGGCCCTGGTGATCGGCCCCGTGCGCGGCGACTTCGACTGCCAGCTGCCCCAGGTGCACCTCGACCTCGACAACCGCGTCATGGGCGGGCGCGAAGCCCCGTGGGGACGGACGCACCTCGTGGTCCACGACCTGCTGCACCACTACGTGGGGCAGGTTCGCGTGCGCCTCGAGGACCTGACCCCCGAGCGGCTGCCCCTGACCCGCAAGCGCATTCACCAGGCGGCCATGCTCGGCGAAGCCCTGGCGACCTACGCGACCATGGGCGGCTACTTCAGCGACTACGGCAACGCGCACAACGCCCAGCGCGGAGAGGGCAGCACGACTCAGGCGGGCGGGATCTTCTCCTTCGCGCGCGGCGGCGCGGCCGTGCTCCGCGGCGTGCTCGCGACCTACCTCGGCGGCGACGCGTTCGAGGATTTCCTCCGCGAGGAGATGACCCCCGCGCGGCTCCTCGAGCAGCGGCGCGCCAAGGCGGTCATGGGTTGGCCCTCGTTGGCGAGCCTGAGCGGAGCCCGGGGCCGGCTCGCCGACTGGCTCTACCGGGTCGAGGCCCAGCTCCTCGGACGGCTCGGACCGCGGCTGTTCAGTCGGCTCTACTGGAACCACTCGGTCTACAGCGTGGCCTCCTTCCAGGCCGAGTGCCGCGAAATGGCCGACCGCTACACCCAGCCCTGGCACGTGCAGTGGCAGGCCGACTTCGCAGACGGCGCGAGCTTCGCGCAGGTCCGCGCGCGCGCGCTGGCGGGGATCCGCGGCCTGGCGCGTGGCGACGCGAGCTTCCTGCGCAGCGTGCCCCACGAGCTCGGACCCGGCGGCTACCGGGTCAACGCGCGCAAGCAGCAGGTCCGCCTCTACGCCCGCGCCCTCGCCGAGCTCGCGCACGCCCTCGACGCCCAGGGCGTCGCCCCGGAGTTTCGCGCGCAGGTCGTCGAGGTCTACGCCCTGGCACGCGAGACCTTCCGCGGCCTGACGCCCGCCGACGCCGAGGCGCGCTTCGCGCGCTTCTCCGCCGCCCGCGCTCGGCTCCTCGAGCGCTGGCGCGCCGAGCGGCCCCTGCGCCTGCCGGCGAGCCGCCGCGACTTCCTCGAGAACCCCCTGCGCTTCCTGCGCGACCCCGGGGCCCGCGACGCCAACGAGGGCACGCGGACCCGGCTCACCTGGTCCGAGCGCTTCGCCCGCCTGCGCCGCGCGGCGCGCGGGGTCCTCGGCATGAAGGTCGACCCCGAGCAGCGGGCCTGGGTCGGCGAGGCCTACGCGGCGATCGACGTCGAGGCGCTGTTCGCCCCCGCGAAGCTCGCGGAGGCGCCGCGCCGGCCCTTCAACGCGTCTGCGAGCCACGCCGCCTGAGCCGCGTTCACTGGGACGCGCCTTCGCCGCGGAGCTCCTCGAGCAAGGAGGGGTAGACGTCTTCGTAGAAGGTGGAGTCGATCGCGTGACCCCAGAGGACCTGCCGGCCGAGGTGCGCGCCCTCGGGGTCGCAGGCCCACACGACCACCTTGGCCCAGCCGCGCTTGGCGTCGTTGCCGATCGAGAACTCCGGGGAGAGCACCGCGCCGCTGGCCATGCCCGCGACCGACGTGCCGTCGTCGATCCCCGGGAGCGGGATCGGGAGCGCGGGGACTCCGACCCGGAAGCGCCCGTCGGTGACCCCGAGCGAGGCGCAGCGCAGCTCGAGGGTCACCTCCGCCTCTTCGCGGCTCGCGACCACCGTCGCCCCCGAGCGCGCCAGGTGCTCGCGCAGCACCGAGGTCACGTAGCCGGGGTCGAGGGCGGCGTAGTAGCCCTCGGCCAGGAACACCCGCTTCCCGACCCAAGCGCTGGCGTCGTAGCGCACGAGGGCGCGCCGGGCGGCGGCGGAGACGAGGAGCTGCTCCGTGGCGCCTCGCGCGACGGTGGTCGTGCGGGCGCCGCCTTGGCAACCCACGCCGCAGAGCAGCGCGCAGGCGAGCGGCAGGCAGGCGAGCAGGCGGCTCATTCGACGAACTTGTAGCCCACGCCGTGCACGGTGAGCAGGTGCGTGGGGTGCTTGGGGTCGGGCTCGAGCTTGCGGCGCAGGTTGAGCACGTGGGTGTCGACGGTGCGCGTGGTCGGGTAGCGGTCGTAGCCCCACACCTGGTTGAGCAGCTCCAGGCGGTCCACCGCCTGGCCGGCGCGCTCGACGAGGTAGCGCAGGAGCTCGCTCTCGAGGTAGGTCAGCGCGACCTCCTGGTCGCCCTTGTGCAGGGTGTAGCGGGTGAAGTCGACGCGGAACCCCTTCCCGCGGTAGGTCTCCTGGACCAACGGTCCGCGGCGCAGGATCGCGCCGACCCGCGCCATGAGCTCCGCCATGCTGAACGGCTTGGTCACGTAGTCGTCGCCGCCGACGGCAAAGCCCAGCAGCCGGTCGGGCTCGTCGCTCTTGGCGGTGAGGAACACCGCCGGGGTCAAGCAGCCCTGCGCGCGCAGCTCGCGCAGCAGCTCGAAGCCGTCGCCGTCGGGGAGCATGACGTCGAACAAGAGCAGGCCCACGCCGTCTCCGAGCGCGGCCCGCGCCTCGGCGACGGAGCCCGCCTCGAGCGCGCGGTAGCCCTGCTGCTTGAGGTTCTGCGCGAGCAAGAACCGCAGGTCGGCTTCGTCCTCGAGGACTAGGACGGTGTGGACGTTCGTGGACACGGCAGCGAGACCTCGACCAGGGCGCCGCCTTCGGGGGCGGAGCCGCGCATGAGTGTACCCCCCAGGCGGCCCAATCCGTCCTGCAGCAGCAGCACCCCCAGCCCTCGCGGGCCCGGGCCGTCGGGGGGGAATCCGGGGCCGTCGTCGGCGTAGCGCAGGCGCAGGTCGCCGCCGCGCGCGCCGACCGTCAGCGACACCCGCCGCGCGCCGCGCGCGTGCTTGCGCGCGTTGGCGCAGAGCTCGCGGATCAGGTCGCCGACGAAGGCCTCGGGCGCGGCCAGGGTCCGGGCCCCGGGCTCGACCCGCAGCGTGAGCTCGATCCCGTGGGCTGCCAGGGCTGGGCGCTCCTCGTCGGCGACCCGCTCCACGACCTCCCCCGCGGGAGCGAGCTCGAGGGGCGCGTTCTCCAGGCGCAGGTGCCGCAGCAGGCGCCGGATCGCCGCGGTGAGCCGCGCCTCTTCGCGGACGACGATCCCCAGCGCGCGCTCCCGATCCGCGCCGTCCACCGCGCCGTTTTGAATGCTCTCGCAGGCCGCGCGCAAGAGCGCGAGGGGCGTCTGTAGCTCGTGGGTCGTGCGCACGAGCAGCTGTTCGCGCTGCAGGCGACGCTCGTGCTCGGCGCGCTCGCGCCGGACGCCGCGCCAGAGCCCGAAGGCCAGCACCCCGAGCAGCCACACCGCGAGCGCCACGAGCGCGAAGGTCTGCGCGCGCAGCGCCGCGCGCTCGGCCTCGGGGTCGCGCAGGCTCACCGTCACGAGCCAGGTCGAGAGCGGCTCGGGGAGGGCGAGCTCGGCCTGGGGCCGGGGCTGGAAGTCCTCGAGCTTCGGGCCGGTGTTCAGCGCGACCGCGTAGCGCTCGTTGGACTCCTGGGCGAAGCGCGCGGCGAGCGTCTCGGCCAGCGCGGGCAGGTTCCACTCCACGAGCACCCCTGAGCCGGCGCCGGTCTTGGCCCGCTCTTTCGGGTCGCTCGACCAGCTCCCCGCCCGCGGCGTGGGGCCGGGGATCGCGACGTCCTGAGGCGTGCGCCCAGAGAGCAGCAGCGCGAAGGCCGGCGGTGGGTCGGGGGCCTCGGCCGGCGCGCGCTCCACGAGCGCTCCCCCGCGGTAGGTCCAGGCGACCTTCACCTCGGGAGGCGACGCGCCGAGGCGGACCTCGCGCTGCAGATCGCGCAGGAGGTGGCCGGTGAGCATTTGTTGCCGCGCGCCGAACTCGGTGCAGCCGAAGCGCAGGGTGTCCTTGACCAGGTCCTTGCTCCAGGCGGTGAGCGCCAGCGCGAGCACCGCGAGCAGGACCCCGGCGCCGCCGACCAACCAGGCCGAGGTCGGCAGCGAGGCGAGGGTGCCGCGGAGTCCACGTCGTGCGCGCATGGCCGCGAGTGTAGCGGGCCACACGCCGCGGAGTGTCGAGTTCTGTCAAGCCGCGGCCCTCGGAGTCGGCGTCTCCCTCTTCCCCTGAAAGATCCCGCGCGACCGCCCGTTCCTGAGGGCGTGAACACGATCGGACTCGTCTGCCGCTTCAAGCCCCTGCACCTCGGCCACGCCGCGATCCTGCGCGCCGCGTGTCGCTCGGGGGCTCGGGTGAAGGTCGGGGTCGGTAGCGCCAACCGCTACGACCTGCGCAACCCCTTCACCTTCGAGGAGACCGCGGACATGCTCGCGGCCTACCTCGGCCCGCGCTGCGACCGCTGGGAGGTCCTGCGAGTCGACGACCTCGGCCACGGGCCGCGCTGGCGCGCCATGGTCGCCGAGCTCTTCGGGCCCCTCGAACTCTTCGTCAGCGCGAACCCCTACGTGCGCGAGCTGATGGGCTCGGTGTATCCGTTGGCGCACCCGCTGGAGCTGATCCCGGCGGAGGACCGGGTGCCCGTCGACGGGACGGGGGTCCGCCGCGCCCTGGCGCGGGGGGAGGCCTGGGAGCGCCTGGTGCCCCCCGAGACCGCACAGTTTCTCGCCGAGCGCGGCCTGCCGGAGCGGTTCCGGCGCGAGTTCGGCCTGGAGACCCTGGCCCTGGAAGCCTCCAGAGCCTCAGAGGAGGTGGACCGTGTACTGTTGGGGTGACGACATGAGCAACTGGGCGAAGGCCGACGCCTACGCCTTCAAGGGCGGACGCGCCGCCAAGTCCCAGCGCGACGCCGCCGCGAAGGCGGCGGTGAGCCGCGGCGGGCGAAAATACGAGCGGCGCAAGGCGCCGAGCCAGATCGTGCTGCCCAAGGGGCGCACGATCACGACCCAGAGCACCACGCCGGTCGTGGTCGCGGTCGACGTGACCGGGTCCATGGCGAGCTGGCCGGCGGAGATCTTCGACCGCCTCCCGCTCCTGTATCAGACGCTCTCGCAGTATCGCCCCGACCTCGAGGTCAGCTTCGTCGCGATCGGCGACGCGACCTGCGACCGCTTCCCGCTCCAGGTCTGCGACTTCGAGCAGGGGGTGGCCCTCGAGGACCAGCTCAAGGCGCTCTACCCCGAGGGCGGCGGGGGCGGACAGACCCGCGAGAGCTACGAGCTCTTCGCCTACTACCTGCTGCACTGCTACCGGGCCCCCAACGCCGAGCGTCCGTTCTTGATCCTCTACGGCGACGAGGGCTTCTACGACCGCGTCGACCGCGCCCAGGTCAAGCACTTCGTGGGCGACGAGATCCCGCGCGCGCTGAGCTCGAAGCGGGTGTGGAGCCAGGTCGTCGAGTCCTGGAACCTCTACCACCTGCGCAAGCCCTACGGAGGGGCCCAAGACGCCGAGATCGAAGCCCAGTGGGCCGACGCGATCGGCGAGGAGCGGATCGTGGGCCTCGACGACGAAATGCGGGCGGTCGACATGGCCCTCGGATTGATCGCCCGCAGCTGGGGCGAATACGCCGACTTCGAGACCAACATGCTCGCCCGTCAGGACGAAGGGAAGGTCGCCATGCTCCGCGACAAGCTCGACGCCGTGCGGGGTTCGTGGTGAGCCGCGGCCCGCGCGCGGGGGCGGTGGTCACGGTGCCGCCCCACGCCGCCTTCGTCGGTGAGGTCGCCCGCCACCCCTTCGTGCGCGGGCTGCGCCTGAACACCGTGATGCCGATCAAGGGCAGCAAGGAGGAGACCCTCGAGCGGCTGGCCAGCCATGGCCAGCCGCTCTGGATCGACCTCAAGGGGCGTCAGCTGCGGGTGGCCGAGGCCGCGGTGCCCCCCTTCACCGCGGTGCGGCTCAGCCACCGGATCAAGGTGCCGACGCCCACGACCGCGGTCTTCGCCGGGGGCGCAGAGCGGGTCGAGGTCCTCGCGGTCGAGGGCGACCGCTTGATCCTCGCCGACGGCCCGCGGCGGGTCCTCGGCCCGGGCGAGTCGGTCAACCTCCCGCACCCCGAGCTCGAGGTCGAGGGGGTGCTGACCGCCGAGGACGAGGCCTGGATCCGCGCCGCGCGCAGGGTGGGGCAGCACGACTACCTCCTGAGCTTCGTCGAGCAGGCCGCCGACCTCGAGGCCGTGCGCGCGCTCGACCCACAGGCCCGAGTCCGGGCGAAGGTCGAGTCGCGCAAGGGCCTCGCCTTCGCCAAGGCGCACCCTGGGACGCCGCTGATGGCCGCGCGCGGGGACCTCTACCTCGAGGTCGAGCACCCGCACGAGGTGCTCGACGCCATGCGCGCGGTGATCGCCGCAGACCCGGGCGCGGTCGCCGCGAGCCGAATCTTCGACTCCATGGCCTGGCAGGGCGAGCCGACCTGCGCCGAGCTGAGCGACGTGGCCTTCCTCTGCCACCTCGGCTACCGGCGCTTCATGCTCGGCGACGAGGTGTGCCTGCGCCGCGAGAGCGTGCTCGAGGCGCTGAACGCGCTGGAGGCCACCGCGCTCAGCGAGCTTGCGCTCCGGTGAAGGTCGCCCTGGCCCAAGTCGACGTCACGGTCGGCGACCTGCGCGGCAACGTCGCTCGGATCGCGGCCGCGATCCGCGAGGCCCGCGGGCGCGGCGCCGAGCTCGCGGTGTTCCCCGAGCTCGCGGTCTGCGGCTACCCGCCCGACGACCTGCTCGACGCGCCGGGCTTCCTGGCCGCGATCCAGGCCGCGCTCCCCGAGCTCGCCGCCGTCGCCCCCGAGCTCCCCGTGCTGGTCGGCGTGCCCGTCCCCGCCCCGCCCGGCGGGGCGGGACCCCCGCGGCTCAACGCCGCGGTCTTGCTCCAGGGGCGCCAGGTCCGCGCGGTGCGCGGGAAGCGCCTCCTCCCGAGCGGCGACGTGTTCTGCGAGCCGCGCTACTTCCGCCCCGCCGAGGCCGGCGCGCCGCTGACCGTGGCCGGGCGGCGGCTGGGGGTCTTGATCTGCGAGGACCTCTGGGACGAGGGCTACGGCTGCTCTCCCGCCCGGGAGCTCGTCGACGCGGGCGCCGAGCTCTTGGTGTGCCTCAACGCCTCGCCCTTTCGCCGCGGCGTCCTGGCCGAGCGGCTGCGGCTCGCGCGGCGCCCCGGGGTCGATTTGGTCTACGTCAACGCCGTCGGCGGGCACGACGAGCTGGTGTTCGACGGCGCGAGCTTCGTCGTCCGCGGCGACGGCGCGCTCCTCGCCCAGCTCCCGAGCTGCCGGGAGGCGGTGACCGTGGTCGACCTCGCGGGGGCCCCGGCGCGCGTCGCCGCCGAGGACGTCGAGGCCCGCGTTCAGGCCGGGCTGCTGCTCGGCCTGCGCGACTTCGTCGACAAGAACCGGCTCCCCGGGGCCGTGGTCGGGGTCAGCGGCGGGGTCGACTCGGCGCTCGTGCTCGCGCTGGCCGCGGAGGCCTTGGGACCCGGGCGGGTGCGCGCCCTGCACCTGCCGACCCGCTACACCAGCCGCGAATCCACCGAGCTCTCGCGCGCGCTGTGCGCGGCCCTCGGCGTGGAGCTGCTCGAGCTCCCGCTCCAGGCGCTGCACGCCGCGGCCGAGACGACCCTCGGCGCGCACCTCCCGCGCGGCCTGGCCGGGACGGCCGCGGAGAACGTGCAGGCCCGGCTGCGCGGGCTGACCCTCATGAGCTACGTGAACCAGCTCGGCGGCGTGCTCTTGAACACGAGCAACAAGACCGAGCTCGCCCTCGGCTACGGGACCCTCTACGGCGACCTGGCGGGCGGGCTGAGCCCGATCGGCGACCTGACCAAGCTCGAGGTCTACGCGCACTGCCGGCGCTTCTACGGCGAGGTGATCCCCGCGGGGATCCTCGAGCGCCCGCCCACGGCCGAGCTGCGCCCGGGGCAGGTCGACCCCTTCGACTACGCGCGGGTCGCGCCCGGGGTCGAGCGCCTGGTCCTCGGCGAGCCGCACCGAGGCACCCCGGGGGAGCTCGCCGAGTGGGGCCGCAGGCTGCGGCAGGGAGAGTTCAAGCGACGCCAGGCCCCGCCCGTGCTCAAGGTCAGCCCGCGGGCCTTCGGCCGCGGCTGGCGCATGCCCTTGACCCACGGCTGGTCCGGCGCCGAGCAGGTCGCTCCCCGCCGCCCCCACCCGGAGGGACTGCAGGCCTTGTTCGCGTCGCGAGGGGCCTGAGCCCCTAGCGCTTGCTCATGGGGACGTAGTCGCGGGTGTCGGCGCCCAGGTAGAGCTGCCGGGGACGCGCGATGTTCTGCTCCTTGTCGAGGAGCATCTCTTCCCACTGCGCGAGCCAACCGACCGTGCGCCCGATCGCGAACAGCACCGGGAAGAAGTCGGTCGGGAAGCGCATGGCCTGGTAGATCAGGCCGCTGTAGAAGTCGACGTTCGGGTAGAGCTTGCGCTCGACGAAGTAGTCCTCTTCGAGCGCGATCCGCTCGAGCTCCATGGCGATCTCGAGCTTCGGGTTGCGCCCGGTGATCTCGAACACCTGGTGCGCGAGCTCCTTGATGATCTTGGCCCGGGGGTCGTAGTTGCGGTAGACGCGGTGGCCGAAGCCCATCAGCCGCTCTTCCTTGCGCTTCACGCCCTCGAGGAACTTCGGCACGTTCTTGACGTCGCCGATCTTCTCGAGCATGTAGAGCACCGCCGCGTTGGCGCCGCCGTGCAGCGGGCCATAGAGCGCCGCCGCCGCCGCCGCGAGCGAGGAGTAGGGGTCGACCCGACTCGAGCCCACCGAGCGCATGGCGCTCGCCGAGCAGTTCTGCTCGTGGTCGGCGTGCAAAATGAACAGCACGTCGAAGGCCCGCTCGAGGATCGGGTTGGGTTTGTAGTCCCGCTCCGACATGCGGAAGATCATCGAGAGGAAGTTCCCCGAGTAGCTCAGGTCGTTCGTCGGGTAGACGATCGGCAAGCCCTGGGTGTGGCGGTAGGCATACGCGGCGAGGGTCGGGATCTTCGCGATCAGGCGGATCACCTGGTCCTTGCGCAGCGCGGCGTCGTCGACGTCGCCTGCCTCGGGGTAGAACGTCGAGAGCGCCGCCACCGAGCTGATCAGCATGCTCATGGGGTTCGCGTCGTAGCGGAAGCCCTCCATGAGCTTCTTCAGGTTCTCGTGCACGAAGGTGTGCCGGGTGACCTGGTCGACGAACACGGCGTTCTCGGCCGGGCTGGGCAGCTCGCCGTTGAGCAGGAGCTGGGCGACCTCGAGGTAGCTCGCCTCCTCGGCGAGCTGCTCGATCGGGTAGCCGCGGTAGCGCAGGATCCCCTTCTCGCCGTCGATGTAGGTGATCCGGCTCTGGCACGAGGCCGTGTTCTTGTACGCGGGGTCGTACGAGAGCAGGCCAAAGTCCTCTTCGCTGGTCTTGATCTGGCGCAGGTCCATCGCCCGGATCGCGCCGTCGTTGATTGGCAGCTCGTAGGATTTGCCCGTGCGGTTATCGGTAACGGTCAGCGTGTCGCTCATCGCGCCTCATCCTCTGATGCCAACGTTTCGACGCTTCGTTGACTGGCTCAGAGTGTAAGCACGGAACCGGACGTCGTAAACCGGCGGGTGCAGAGGAGATCGTCGAATCCGTTCGGTGGGTTAGGATCCCGGGTGTGCGTTCGATTCTCACCGCCCTGCTCCTGATCGCCTGTGGCGCGGCCCCGCTGCGGGCAGAGCCTGCCCGCCCCAACCTCCAGCGCGGCCTGAAGTGGCTCGCCGAGGCCCAGGCGGCGGACGGGTCGTGGGGCCAGCGCGACAAGCTGGCCCTCACGGGGATGTCCGGGCTGGCCCTCCTGGCGAGCGGCTCGACCCCCACCCGCGGGCCGTTCTCCCGCCAGGTCGTGCGGGCGGTCGAGTTCGTGCTCGCGTCGCAGACCGACCGCCGCGCGTTCACCCACCGCAGCAGCGGCTATTCCTACACCCACAACCACGGCTACGCCCTGCTCTTCCTCACCCAGTGCTACGGGGAGGGCGGCGAGCTCGACGAGCGCCTGGCCCACGCGATTCGCCAGGGAGTCAAGGCCACGGTGGCCAGTCAGTTCGAGAACGGCGGCTTCGGCTACGCGCTCTACCGCAAGCCGGGCCCGGCTCAGCGCGACATGTGGCAAGACGACGAGGCCTCGACCACCGTCTCCCAGGTGCAGGCGCTGCGCGGCGCGCGCAACGCGGGCTTCGACGTGCCGCGGCGAGCGCTCGAGCGAGCGGGCGACTACCTCGTCCACTCCCAGCACGCGAGCGGGGGCTTCGTCTACTCGATCGCGACCGATCCGCCCAAGGTGAGCCTCGTCGAAGGCAGCGACCGCCCCACCTTCGCGATCACCGCCGCCTCAGCGGCGGTGCTCAACGCCCTGGGGACCTACGACGGGCCCGCCCTCGACCGCGGGATCGCCTACATGGAGGCGTTCATTCCCCCGTCGCGGAAGCGCGAGCGCTTCTTCTACTACGGGCACTACTACGCGGCGCAGGTCATGGCCATGCGCGGCGGCGCCCGCGGGCGGCGCTGGCTCGACGCGGTCTACGCCGAGCTCACGGCTCGCCAGCACAGCAGCGGCTACTGGCCCGCAGACCAGGGCGACACCCTGGTGGCCGACGACAGCCGGGTGCTGAACACCGCCTGGGCGATTCAGGTCTGCTTGATCGAGCGCGGGCTGCTCCCGCTCCACGAGCGCTAGCAGGCGCGAGCAGCTAGGCCGAGCGACGACTCCGGCGCAGCCAGCCCTCTTCGCGGGCGACGTCGCAGGCGTCGCGCACGAACGAGGCCAACTCGGGGTCGAGCAGCCCGCGGGCGAGGAGCTCCTCCTCGAGGCTCGAGGTGTTCGGGTCGTGAGCCCCGCGAACCTCCGCGACGTCTTCGGGGGCCAGCGCCCCGACCCGCACGGCCAGCTTCGCGAATAGGGTGTCATCTCCGACCACGTGACTCTCTCCTGCTCCTGAGGGGATACGCGCAAGACCCCGCTGTGGATTCGAACGTGTCGAGAAAAACCTGCAGTGAACGCGGATCAAGGGAGTGTGTTGCACGGCTTCGACGCCTCCTGCTGCGATTGGTTCCCGAGTGCGATCACGCAACGACTTAGCGCGCACACGTTGCTCGCGCGCAACTCTTCGGTCAGCTTCGCGTTGTTCTACGTGGAGGCTCCATGACCCGTTTGTCGACCCTGGCCTTGGCCCTGACCCTCGGCGTCGCGTGCGCGACCGCGTCCTTTGCGCAGGAGCCGGCCGATCCGGAGGCGCCCGCCGACGGCGGCGGCGAAAAGGAGGGTGAAGAGCCCCAGGCCGAGGAGCCCGAGAGCCCGATCGCCGCGGCCCTCGCGCGGCAGCTGCACGTCGACCCGCACTACCGCGACGGGCGGGTGGAGCTCGTCTACACCTTCCGCGAGCCGGAGGAGATCGACGACTGGGAGAACCGTGGGTTCCAGCGCGCCGAGCAGGCCAACGCCAAGGGTCGGCGCAAGGCGAAGGTCGAGCGCAAGAACCAGACCCTGGCCCTCGCGACCTCGCGCGAGGGGATCCTGACCCACAAGATCCCCTTCCTCGAGGACGTCGAGGTCGAGATCACCTGCCACGTCGAGCGCGGCGCCACGCGCTCGGACCTCGTGCTAGGGGTGGGCGACGCCGGCGTGCGCTACGGCCAGACCTTCGTGCGCAAGAGCGGCTCGGGCTTCAAGCCCCTGGGCGCGCCCTTCGCCGCCGAGAACCCCTTCCTCGGCGGGGCCAAGGCCACGGTGACCCTCAAGGCGTCGGGGGCGGTGTTCAGCGCCCAGGTCGGCAAGGGCGAGGCCCAGACCACCGACAAGCTGCGCGACAAGCTCGCGGGCAAGGTGTTCCTCTACACGACCCAGGCGCACCTGGTGGTGCACCGGGTCGTGATCCGCGGGGCCGTCGACCTGGAGAAGCTCAAGCTGCGCTGACCCTCGCGGGGTGGGCCTCGTCTGCGAGCCACAGGTCGAACCATGGCGTAGGCTCTGGGGGTGAAGCTCGGCCTCTACACGGTGCTCGGAGAGATCGGCCGCGGCGGCATGGGCGTGGTCTACCGCGCCCAGGACCCGTCGGGGCGGGCCGTCGCCGTCAAGCTGCTCCAGGCGCGTCGCGAAGCCCTCGCGCGCTTCTCGCGGGAGGCGCGCCTCCAGGACCAACTCGGTGAGACCGAGGGGTTCGTGCCCTTGCTCGACATGGGGCTCGCGCCCCAGGGCCCGTATTTGGTCATGCCGCTCCTCGACAACGGCACCCTCCGCGACCGGCTGGAGAGCCAGGGGCCCTACCCGATCGCCGACGCGGTCGCGCTCGTGGGGCAGCTGGCGGCGGGGCTGGGCAAGGCCCACGCCCGCGGGATCGTGCACCGGGACGTGAAGCCCGACAACGTGCTGTTCTCGCCCCACGGGCGGCCGCTCCTCGCCGACCTCGGGCTCGCGAAGCACTTCCGCCACGACGTCGAGGGCGCCAGCCAGAGCTTCGCGCTCTCGCGCCCGGGCCAGGCGCGCGGGACCTTCGGCTACATGGCCCCGGAGCAGCTGCAGGACGCGGCGAGCAGCGGCCCGCCCGCCGACGTCTACGCGCTGGGGGCGGTGCTCTACGAGGTGGTCACCGGACAGCCGGCGTTCCAGGCCTCGACCTTCGTCGAGCTCATGACCAAGGTCGTCGAGGGCAAGGTCAAGCACCCGCGCAGCCTGCGCCGCGACTGCCCCCCTTGGCTGAGCGCCGTGATCGCGAAGGCCCTCGCGGTCGATCCCGCCAAGCGCTTCCCCGACGGGGCAGCGCTGGCTGCCGCCTTGGAGGCCGGCCCGCGGGGCCCCTCGCGTCCGTTGAAGCTGCTCGCCGGCGTGGCGGCCCTGGCCGCCCTCGCGGTGGGCGTCGCGGCGTATACGCTCCTCACCCGCCCCAGCCCGACCCCGGGCACGACCCCCGGCGAGGCTGGGGCCCCGGTCGAGCCGGCCTGGACCCGGCTCCCCGAGCCGTATCAGGCCCTGGGCCGCGTCGAGCACGGCCCGCGCCTGGTCGCGGTGTGGGGCGACGGCCGTGACGTGGGCCCGGTGCTCGCACTGGCCGAGCACCAAGGAGGCGCGCTGGCCCTCGAGGGGCGAGGGCTGCGCCAGTGGGGCAGCCCGGCCCCGGGCGGCCTGCTGCTCGCGACCCCGAAGCCCGAGCAGCGCTTCCACGCGGCGGCCTTGCGGCCGGATCTGGGGCGGGCGTTGACCTCCAGCGACTCGCTCCTCGGTTGGAACCTCGAAGAGGCCTCGCCCCTGGTCGAGATCCCGCTCGAGAAGCCCTCGCCCGCGGTCGCGCTCTCGCCCAACGGCCTGCGCGGGGTCGTCGCCCTCGGCGGCTCGCTGTTTCGCTTTCGCCTGGGGCTCGGGATCCCCGCCGAGCCGACGCAGCTCCCCCTGCAGCACCCGACCCCGATCGTCGCGGTCGCTGCCAGCGCCGGCGACACCTACCTCTCTGCGAGTCGCGACCTGATCGTGCTGCACAGCCCGCGGGGCTCGCAGGAGATCCCCCACCCCAGCGAGGTGGTGGCCCTGGCGTTCCTCCCGCCGGGGCCACGCCCGCTGAGCCTCGACCCGGACGGGACCCTGCGCGTGTGGGAGGACGGCGGGCTCGCGACCCTGGCCCCGGCTCCCGAGCCCGACGATCGCGCGACCCTCGGCCCCGCGGTGGCCCTCGCCCTCGACGCCGAGGGGGCCCGGATCGCGGTCGGGCACCTCAACGGTGTGCGCCTGCTCGTCGCCAGCCCCGAGGGATGGCGCGAGCGCGGGCGGGCGCTGCTCCCGGCTGGGGGGGCGCGCCTGACCGCGGTCGCCCTCGAGGGTCACGGCGCCTCGCTGCAGGTGGGGACCTCCCGCGGGGCGGTGCTGCAGTTCGCGCTCGAGGGCGCGACCCCGCCGCCGGCCGAGCTTCGCTGGAGCCCTCTCGCCAGCGCTGGTCCGCGCCGCGGTCGCCTGGGCGACAACGTCGAGGCGGTCTGCGGGCTGCCCTCAGGGGAGCCTCTGAGCGTCGGCTCCGACGGCTGGGTGTGCGTGTGGGATCCAGCCGACGGGCGCCTGCTGCGCTCGTTCCAGGCCGGGGCGCCGCTCCAGGGCGCCAAGCTCCGCGGAGATCATGAGCTGATCACGCTCGGCGGCGGTCGCTGCCTGCGGGTGTGGGACCTGAACTACGACCCCCCCGCGGAGGTGCAGCGGATCGGGATCGAGGCCCTCCCGATCGACCTCGCCTTGACCCCCGACGGGCGCCTGGCGGCCGTGGCCGACCTCCGCGGCCGGATCACCTACCTCGACCTCGAGCGCCGGGTCCGGGTCGCCACCAGCGACGAAGGCACCGAGCTCTCCACGCTGGCCTGCCTGGCCGACGGCCGCCTCGCCTTGGGGTCTCGCGGCAAGGTCGTGGTCTTCGACCCGCTGAGCGGCGAGCGCGAGGAGCCCAAGCTCGTCGGGGGCGGCCAGGTGACCTGCATTGCGCCGATCTCTCCGACCCGCTTCCTGGCGGGCACCGACCAGGGGGCGATCCTCATGCACGACCTCACGCGCAAGACCGCCGCGTGGATCACCATGATCGGCGGCGAGGCCGTGCGCTCGCTGACCCCCGCCGGCGACCGCGTGCTCGTGGGCATGCGCCGCGGGAAGCTCCTGTGCCTCGGCCTCGAGTCGGGGGACACGCTGTGGGAGCTCGCCAACGTGGCCGGCCCCCAGGTGGTGGCGAGCCCGCTGGGGGAGGGCCGCGCGGTGGTGGGCGGAACCAGCCGCGCCCTGACCGTGATCGACACCGCCAGCGGAGCGTCGCTCTGGCCGGCCTTCGACGGGCACCTCGGGGACGCCGACGCCCTGAGCTTCACGGGCGACGGGTTGCTGAGCGTAGGTACCGACGGGGCTCGCAGCTGGACCTTCGCGGGCGGCGAGCTCACCCCGGGCTGGCACCGTCCCATGATCTACAACCTGCAGGCCGTCGCGGCTCGCGACGGCTCGGTGCTGAGCGAGGAGCTGCTGCAGCCCTTCAAGGCGCGCGAGCCCTTGAAGATCGGGCTCCGGCTGCACCGTCCGCCGCCCGCCCCGCCGCTCGACCTCGACGTCGGCGAGTTCGAGCGGATCGGGCTCAGCCCCGACGGCTCGCTGGGCTTCACCTTCGGCAGCGACCCCCCGCGGGCCATGGTCCTCGACCTCCGCCGCGACGGGCAAATGAACGTGATCTACACCCTCGGTGGGCCCTACGGCGCCAGCGCGTTCTCCCCCGACGGCGCCGAGGTCGCCTACGCGCTCGGCTCCAAGCTCAGCCTGCGCGAAGCGAGCAAGGGCGAGCTCCGCTACCGGGTCGAAGGCCGCGCCGACGCGCTGGCCTTCCTCCCCGGCAGCGACGGTCGGCTGCGCCTGCTCTGCGGACACGTCCTCGGCGGCCTCGAGCTGCGCGAGCTCGAAGGCGGCAAGCTCGAGCGCTCCTTCGCCTCCGAGCACCAGGTCGCCCAGCTCTGCGCGGTTGGGCCCGATCGCTTCGTGTCCCTCGACGCCAAGCGCCGCGTGTTCGCCTGGGACCTCGCTCAGGGGGACGAGCCCGTGGCCGAGCTCGACCTCGGCGACCCCACCGACCACGCGAGCTACCTCGCGACGGACCCCGCGACCCAGCGCGTGGCGGTCGGCACCGGCAAGGGCCGCGTGGTGCTCTTCGCCTGGGGGGGGTAGTCCCAGGCTTGCATGCGGCGATCCTAGCCCGCGAATCTCACCACGAAGTGGTGAGTTTGTGGGGTAGCCGCCTGCGAAACAGGCGGGCTGCGCCGGAGCGAGTCGGCGGCTCTGCCGCCGCGAGCGAGGCGCAAGCGACAGTGTGTACCCGGCCGCAGGCCGGGTCTCACTGTCTTAAACAACACTGCTGGCCGCACTTCGAATCC
>JAGQRJ010000607.1 GCA_020425635.1 Planctomycetota bacterium
CCTGCTCAGCTTCGGGACCGACGTCGAGGCCACCTTCCACCTCCCCGCCGGGCTCTACGACTACGTGCGCTGGTTCAAGCGCCGCGCGGCGGGCGGTTAGCCCGCAAACTCACCACTTCGTGGTGAGCTTTGCGGGCTAGTCAGCGCGCGCCAGGCGCGGTGACCTGCTCGACCACGCGGGTCACCACGCGCACCGCGCGCTGGAAGTCCTCGAGGGGCACGTGCTCGTCGGGGGTGTGGTCGAGCTTGGAGTCGCCGGGGCCGTAGGCCAGGATCGGGCAGCCCCACTGCGGACCGACCACGTTCATGTCGGCGGTCCCCGTCTTGACCTTGAAGCGCGGCGTCCCGCCCTCGGCGCGGATCCCGCGCAGGAAGGCGCGCACGAGGGCGTTGCTCTTGCCCCCGCGGTAGGCGACCTCGCCGCCGTAGAAGGCGAGCTCGGCGCCCGCGGGCGCCGCGGCGCGCAGGCGCGCCTCCCAGGCCTCGCGCTCGAAGCCGAGCGGGGTGCGGAAGGAGGCGGTCAGCTTCACCGTCTGGAACAAGCCGTCGTCCTGGGTGTTGATCTCGAGCAGCGAGGGGTCGAGGCGGCCGAAGAGCGTCTGCTCCCCCGCGTTGAGCTCCTCCGCCCCGGCGAGGATCGCCGCCCAGAACGCGCAGCCGAGCTCAGCCGCCGACTGCTCGGGCCCCGCGGAGTGCCCGATCGCGTGGCGCAGGCTGAAGTCGACGAGCAGGCGCCCCTTGTAGCCGAGGGTCACCGCGTCCCAGTCGCTGGGCTCGCCGATCACGCACAGCTCGGGCGCGTACTGGTCCTTGGCGAAGCGCGCCCCCTTCGAGCTCGGCGCCTCCTCCTCCACCGCGCCGACCACGATCACCGACCACTCCGGCGCGACGGTCGCCCGGGCCACGCCGCACACGAAGCTCGCCAGCGGGCCCTTGGCGTCGACCGAGCCGCGCCCGTAGAGCTGGCCGTCCTCGATCCGGATCGGGACCTCGCCGGGCACCGTGTCGACGTGGCCGAGGAACACGAGCTGGCGCGCGCCGCGGCCCTTGATCCCCACGGGGTTGCCGGCCTCGTCGACGAAGGCCTCGTCGAAGCCGAGCTCGCGCATGCGCGCGACCAGGAGCGCGGCGGCCGCGCCCTCGTCCCCCGACACGCTCGGGGTCGAGACCAGGTCGACGAGGACCGCCTGCGCGTCCGCGTCGCTGAGGGTCGCCGCGGGTGCGGCCTCGGTCGTCACAGGGCCTCCAAGCAAGCGTGGACCTGGCCCAGGGCCTGGGCCAGCTCGTCCTCTTCGATCACGAGGGGGGGCAGCAGACGCAGCACCTGATTCCCCGCGGGGAGCGCCAACACCCCGCGCTCTTGCAGCCCCTTGAGCGCGGGGGTCACGCGCTTGCGCAGTTCGACCCCGATCATGAGCCCCAGCCCGCGGACGTCCTTGACCACCGGCAGGCCCCAGCCCGCGATCGTGGCCCGCGCCTCCGCGCCGAGGCGCTCGGCCCGCTCGCAGAGGCCCTCGCCCTCGATCGCGTCGAGGCTGGCGAGGGCCGCCGCGCAGGCCAGCGGGTTGCCGCCGAAGGTCGAGCCGTGCGAGGAGGAGGGCAGCGCCGCCACCCGCTCGCCGATCAAGGTCGCCCCCATGGGCAGCCCGCCGCCGAGGCTCTTGGCCAGGCTCACCAGGTCGGGCTCGAGCCCGTAGCGCTGGAACGCGAACAGCCGCCCGGTGCGTCCGAACCCGGTCTGCACCTCGTCCAGGATCAAGAGCGCGCCGCGCTCGCGGCACAGCGCCTGGGCGCCGCGCAAGCAGGCCTCGCTGGCGGGGTGCACCCCGCCCTCGCCCTGCACGACCTCGAGGATCACCGCCGCCGTGCCGTCGCCGACCGCGGCGTCGAGCGCCTCGAGGTCGTCGTAGGTCACGTGCTCGACCCCCGGGATCAGGGGCTCGAAGGGCTTGCGGTACTTGGGGTCCCAGGTCGTGGACAAGGAGCCCATGGAGCGCCCGTGGAAGCCGCGCTTGGCGGCGACGACCTTGGTGCGCCCGGTGCTCACCCGCGCGAACTTGAGCGCGGCCTCGTTGGCCTCCGTGCCCGAGTTGCTCAGGAACACCCGGCGCATGCCCGCGAGCGCGCACAGGCGCTCGACGAGCTGCGCGCGCTGGGGGCTGTAGACCGCGGGCGGGCAGAGGGTCATGCGCCGCAGCTGCTCCTCCACGGCCGCCACGACCTTGGGGTGGCAGTGGCCCACGTTGAGCGCGCCCTGGGCGGCCATGAGGTCGATGTACTCGCGCCCGTCGGTGTCCCAGGCCCGAGCCCCCTGCCCGCGCTCGAGCACGAGCGGGCGCATGCCGTAGACCCCGCTGGCGTGCGCGTCCTCGAGGGCGGTCACCTGCTCGGTGGCCGCGCTCACTTGAGCACCGTGCCCTTGCCGTCGAGGGCGGCGCGGATCGGCCCCTCGCCGCGCGAGTCGCCGAGGATCACGCGCTGGACCCCTTCGTCGAGGGCCTCGGCGCCGCCGAGGAGCTTGATCTTCATGCGCCCCTGGGCGTAGTGCTCCTGGGCGTGCTCGATCCGGTCGCGCGGGATCTCGGCGATCACCGACGCGGGGTCGGGGAAGGCGCTCATGACCCCGGGCACGTCGGAGAGGATCACCAGCGCCTCGGCCGCGAGCGCCCCCGCGATCCGGGCCGCGGCCCGGTCCCCGTCGACGTTGATCGCGTCGGAGTCGGTGCTGATCGCGGGCGGCGAGATCACCGGGTAGTAGCCGTGGTCGAGGAGCAGGCGCAGCAGGTCGACGTTGACCCGCTCGACCTTGCCGGTCAGGTCGTCGCGGATCACGCGGCGCTTGCCCGTGGCCTCGTCGACGACCTTCAGCGCGCCCTTGCGCGGCCCCTCGAGCAGGCGCCCGTCGAGCCCGCTGAGCCCGACCGCGTTCACGCCCAGCTTCTGCAGGCGCTCGACGATCCCCTTGTTGGTCTTGCCGCAGTAGACCATTTCGAAGATCTCGATCGTGCGCCGGTCGGTGCGCCGGCTGGTGTAGCCCGAGACCGAGGTCACGAACTCGGGCGGGTGCCCGAGCTGCGCGGCGACCTCGTTGGTCTCGTGCGAGCCGCCGTGCACCAGCACCCAGGGCTGCTTGTCGTGCGCCAGCTGCGCCAGGTCGGCGCACACGGTGTCGTACTCGACGCCCGCGGCGCCGCCCACCTTGACCACGATCACGGAGACCTCCAGGGGTTCGGAATCGTCGAGGAGTCTAACGTCCCGCCCCAGGCAAACCGAGCCAGAAAGCCGGCTAGCGCCGCCGCGCCGCGCGGGCGCCGCGGGTGCGGAAGCGCCGCGCGCCGCGGGTCGAGACCCAGCGCACGAAGGCCGCGAGCTCGGGGTGCGCGAGCAGCAGCTCGCGGGTGTTGAACGAGCGCCCGAGGACCTTCTCGTTGGGCACGAAGCGGTGGATCGCGCCGTGGCAGTCGGGGCACACGTCGAGCCCGCGGTTGCGCTCCTCGAAGCTGAAGGTCTTGCGGAACCACTTGTTGCGGTGGGTGGTGCGCGGGATCAGGTGGTGGAAGGTCAGGTTCAGCTCGCGCGCGCACAGCGCACAGGGTCCGAAGCCAGCCGCGCGTCCCATGACTGTTCCTTCTTTCAGGGGGCCTCTCCGAGGCCCCCTCGCCTGGCTTTTAGGGGGCCTCTCCGAGGCCCCG
>JAGQRJ010000608.1 GCA_020425635.1 Planctomycetota bacterium
TGCCCGCCGGCGCCGCCGAGGCCGCGCAGATCGCGGACCTCCTCTGGCGGCGCGCGGGGTCGCGGCTCCCGGCGACGCTCCTCGGCGGACCTCGCGCGACCTCCGAGGCGGTGCAGCACGCGCTGCGCGACGCGAGCCTGATCCACTTCTGCGGCCACAGCGAGGCCGCGCCGCCGCGCTGGGAGCTGGGGGCCGGCGCCCTCGGCCCGGAGGAGGTCGCGCTGCGCCCGCTGGGCGCCCGCCTGGTGGTCGCGAACAGCTGCGTGAGCCACGGCTTCGCGCGGGCCTTCGTGCTCGCGGGCGCGCAGAACTACCTCGGCACCTGGTGGCGGGTGGCCGACCGCGCGGCGGCGGCCTTCTCGCTCGCGCTCTACGAAGAGCTCGTCCTCGGGCGCCCGCTCGGCGAGGCGCTCTCGATCGCGCGCACCGCGCTGCGCGCCCGCGACCCGCTGCACTGGGCGGCCTACGTGCACTACGGCGACCCCGACACCCGCCTGATCACCCCGCAAGCGCGCACGGGCTGAGCCCTCCCGGAGGACCGCCCGAGGAGCCTGGGAGGCTCGCCACGTAGACGCCTGCAGAGCCCCGGAGCGAGTCGGCGGCTCCGCCGCCGCGAGCGCCCGAAGGTGCGCGGCCGCAGGCCGAAGCGCGCTGCCTGCAGCAAGCACTCCCGGCCGCGCGAGGCGGGGGGTGACAGAAGCGGGCTAGATCCATGGACAGCCGGGTCCCGCTGCTCTAGGCTGAAGGGATCGGAGGGAGGCGTCGCGTGGACGATTTCGAAGCGTTCCGTCAGCGCAAGCTGGCCGCCAAGAAGAGTGCAGACAGCAGCGACCCCGAGGCCGAGGAGAAGCTGGGCTGGGTCGACGGTCTCGGACCCGCTGGCGTCTCGAACCCCAAGGTCAAGGGCTTCGTCCTCGGGCGCTACGCGCGCAAGAAGATCGACCCCGCCACCCTCGAGCGCCCCGCCGGCTACGAGAGCACCTCGCTCGCCGACTCCGAACACAAGCCCTCCGAGGAGGAGCTGAAGAAGGCCCTGGAGGACCGTGAAGGTCCTGAAGTCAAAGGCTTTCAGCGCTTCTGAGCCCCCCCGGGGGCGTCTTGGCCAGCCGGCCCAACACACACGTCGGCGACGACGTAACACTCACATGCGCAGCGCCGCAGGCGCTGCGAGGGAGATTGCTATGCGACTGACCCCGCTGTTCGGCGTGCTCGCCCTGGCCTGCGCGCCGCTGTTCGCGCAAGACGACGTCCTCGCCCTGGAGGCGACCCTGCAGCGGGTGGCCAAGCAGTCGATCCCGCGCACGGTCTTGATCAAGGCCCAGGTCGACGCCGAGCGCGCGGGCACCGGCAGCGGCGCGATCGTGAGCGCCGACGGCTACATTTTGACCGCGACCCACGTCGTGGAGATCGGCAAGACCCTCGAGGTGGTCACCTCCGACGGGCGCTTCTTCCCGGCCAAGGTCGTGGGGCAAAACCGCCGCCAGGACTTCGCCCTGATCAAGATCGAGGCCACCGGCCTCGACCCCTTCCCGATCGGCGACTCGGACAAGGTCAAGAGCGGTGACTGGGTCATGGCCCTCGGTCACCCCGGCGGCCCCTATCAAGACAAGCAGCCCGCCTTCACGGCGGGGGTCGTGCGCGCCCTGGACGCGCAAATGGTCGAGGCCATGCACGGCAAGTTCTACAACCACGCCTTCGTGGTCGACACGCCGATCTTCTCGGGCAACTCGGGCGGCCCCCTGGTCAACCTCGACGGCGAGCTGATCGGGATCAACGCCGCGATCATTCAGATCAACGAGCTGGGCTTCAGCATTCCGACCAACCAGATCATGGCGCAGTACGAGCAGCTCGCGGGCGGCGCGAAGCTCGAGGGCGAGCAGGCCAGCGGCAGCGCCATGCAGAACATGACGAAGTACGTCAGCCCCGAAGACCAGGCCCGCATGCGCGAGAAGCTCATGGGGCGGCTGGGCAACCTGTTCGGCGAAGACTCCCCCTTGCGCAACCTGTTCGGCGAGGACTCCCCGCTCAACGGGCTGTTCGGCGGCGGGGGCCAGGGCGAAATGGACCTCGGCAAGGTGTTCGAGCAAATGTTCGGCGAGAAGGGCCCCTTCGGCGGCGGCCAGGGCGGCGCGCCGGACATGGGCAAGCTGTTCGAGGACATGTTCGGTGAGAAGGGCCCCTTCGGCGGAGGCCAGGGCGGCGCGCCGGACATGGGCAAGCTGCTCGAGGACATGTTCGGCGAGAAGGGCCCCTTCGGCGGCGGCCAGCCCCAGCCCGAGCGTGACCCGCCGGCCGCGGCCCCGGCCCCCCGCGTCTACCTCGGCCTGCGCGCGGCGCCCCAGGGCGACCTCCCCGGGATCCTGGTCGAGGAGCTCGACCCGGACGGTCCGGCCGCGGCCGCGGGCCTGCGCAAGGGCGACA
>JAGQRJ010000609.1 GCA_020425635.1 Planctomycetota bacterium
GCGACCACGCTCTCGAGCTGGACGAGGCGCTCGGGCAGCGCCAGCGCGAGGCCCGCCCCCACCCCGGCGATCGCGGCCCCGAGGGCCAGGCTCAGCGCCCAGTCGCGCGCCGGCACGGGGGGCGGGGGGCGGAGGTCCACCTCCGGGGCCGGCGCGGGCTCGGCGCCCAGCGACGGGGGCCGAAAGGGCGGGAGCAGCCAGCCGAAGACGCGCACTCCGGGGGAGAGGAGGAACAGGCCGTAGAGCCCCGCGACGACCAGGTCGGCGGCGACGACCCGCACCTGGGTCTCGGGCGAGACGTCGAGCGCCGCGGAGACGGCGATCAGGTTCGGTAGGCTCCCGGTGTAGGTCCCCGCGAGCATGCCCGCGATCTTCCAGGCTTCGGGACCGAGCGCGGGGGCGAAGAGCGGCGCGGTGACCAGGGCCGCGAGGCCGACGCAGAGGAAGCACAGGGCCGTGGAGAGGACGACGGACCTCGCCAGGCGCAGGGTGCCGGCGAGGTCCGCGGAGATCAGGAGCAGGGGGATCGCGAGGAGCACCGCGACCCCAGCGAGCTGGGTCGTGAGCCTGGGGTCCGCCGGCAGGCCCAGGTTCCCCGCGAGGAGCCCCAGCACGTAGCAGGTGATCACCGGGCTCGGCAGCCGCACCCGCCGACCCAGCGCGACGACCAGGGCCGGCACCCCGAAGTAGCCGAGCAAATGCAGCGCGGTGTTCACGCAGACTCCCTCGCGCCAGTATCGGGCACGGCGCGCCCGCGTCGAGGGCGCTACCAGCGCCGGTGGTAGGCCCACACCTCGACGCAGAGCAGGCCGCAGGCGACGAGCGCGAACCACCAGGTCACCTCGCGGCGGGCATGGGACGAGGTCTCCACCGAGATCGGGCGGGCGCCGACGTCGAGGGTCGGCGGGGCCGCGAGCTGCGACTCCTGGGGGTCGAGGAGGTTCACGCACACCAGCCGCTCTGCGGACGGGGTGCGCAGGCGATACACGCCGACCCCCTGACGCGAGTCGAACACCGCGCGACCGTCGACCACGGGCAGCGAGCGCTGGGCGCCGTCGGGGAGCGTGAGGGTCACGACCTCCGCGTCCTGCAAGGGCACCGAGACCGGGCCCCCGGCGCGGAGCGCGCTCGGCTCGCTGCCCTCGAGCCGCTCCTCCGCCGCGCGCACGAGGTTGCGCAGGAAGATCGGGAAGGAGAGCTGCCGCGGCCAGGAGCTTTCGTCCGGGTCGAACCCGACGACGACGTGCAGCCCGCCGTCGGCGCGAAAGGCCGCCGCGATCGGCACGGCCTCTCCCCCCGCCGCGGGCCTCGCGAACACGAGGGGGTCCGCGCTCGAGCCGAGGACGAGCCCGCGGGCCGCGCCCAGGAGCAGGTCGCCCAGCTCGACGTGCGCGAGGAGCGGGTGTTCGCGGTCCCAGGCGACCACCCGCGGCTCGACCAACGCGGGGCCCAGGCCCACCGGGCCGACCGCGGCCGGGGGGGCGAAGGTCAGCGCGTCGCCCTGGCCCGAGCCCGGCTCGGCCCCCACGGTGACCCGCAGGTCGCTCGCCTCGCCGGCCGCGACCAGGTCGGCGCCCGAGGCGAGGAGCCCGCGCTCGACCCACGGCCGCGGCGTCGGGCTCGAGAGCGCGCAGCGCACGGAGCGGGAGCGCGTGACCCGCAGCCACACCCGGTCGTCCGCCGC
>JAGQRJ010000086.1 GCA_020425635.1 Planctomycetota bacterium
CCGAGCTCCCCCTCCGGGACGAGGGCGGGGAGCGTTCGCTCGCCGGGTGGTTCGCGGCCTTGGCCGCGCTCGCGCTCCTGGCCGACGTCGGCTGGGGCGTGCTCTCCACGCGCCGCGCGCTGCGTGCGCTCCCTGGCGTGAGCCAGGCCGCCGTCGCCGCTGCCTGAACCGCGCAGCGCGCGGCGCGCAGCTGCCCGCTACCATGGCTGCAGGAGCGACCCATGCCGCGCAAGCCCTGGACCTTGCCCGACCGCGAGATCACCGACGAGGCCCACTACCTCGACCGGCGGCGCTTCCTCAAGGCGCTGGGCGTCGGAGGCCTCGCCGCGGGAGGGCTGGCCGGCCTCGGGCGAGGGGTCTTCGAGCGCGCTCAGGCGAGCGACCCCCTGCCCGAGCTCGGCGCGGCCCGCAACCCCGCGTTCGCCGACGCTGGGCGTCCGCTCACCGACGCCGACCTCGCCCTGCGCTACAACAACTTCTACGAGTTCACGACCACCAAGGAGGCCGTGTGGAAGGAGGCCAAGGACTTCCGCCTCGACCCCTACGGCCTCGAGGTCAAGGGCCTGGTCGAGCGCCCGGGGACCTTGAGCCTCGAGCAGGTCGAGGCCCTCGGGCTCGAGGAGCGCGTCTACCGCTTTCGCTGCGTCGAGGCTTGGGCCATGACCGTGCCCTGGACCGGGGTCCCGCTCAAGGCGCTGCTCGAGAAGGTCGGGGTCAAGCCCGAGGCGAGGTACGTCTGGTTCCACTCCTTCCTCGACCCGAAGCAGGCGCCAGGGCAGCGCAAGGACGACTACCCTTGGCCCTACTACGAGGCGCTGCGCCTCGACGAGGCCATGCACGAGCTGACCCTCGTGGTGACCGGGGTCTACGGGCGCCGCTTGCCTCCCCAGAGCGGCGCCCCGCTGCGGATCGTCGTGCCCTGGAAATACGGCTACAAGAGCCCCAAGAGCGTGGTCAGCATGGAGCTCGCCGCGGAGCAGCCGCCGACGTTTTGGAACGACGCGGTGCCGGCGGAATACAGCTGGCTGAGCAACGTCGACCCCACGGTGCCGCACCCGCGCTGGTCGCAGGCCGTCGAGCGCCTGCTCGGTGACGAGACGGAGCGCGCGACCCTCGCCTACAACGGTTACGGCGACCAGGTCGCGAAGCTGTATGCGGCCAAGTGAGCCCCTGGACGCTGGTCTATCCCGGGCTGAGCGTGGTGTTTCTCGGCTCGGCGCTGCGCGCCTGGGGGCGCTACGCGCGCAGCGGGCGGGCTCGTTGGTTCGCCCTCGGGGTCGCGCTCTGCGCGCTGGGGATCGACGGCCTGCGTGCGCTCCAGGGCATGCTGCGCTTCCGCGGCGGCGGAGAGCAGCGCCTGATCTGGGCGCTGGTCGCGCTGAGCGTGGTCACGGTGCTGGTGCAGACCTGGCGCTCCCTCGCCCCGGCTCCCGTGGCGGGCCCCGGTGACGGAGCGGGCGCAGACCTCCCAGACGGCGAGGCCGTCGCGTGAGCGACCTGAGGCGGGAGGCGCCGTGACGACGCTCCGCGTTGGATCGCACCCGGGCTTGAGCCTCGGGGCCTTCGTGCTCGAGCTGCCGGGCCCGCTGGGGGAGCTCACGACGCCCGCGTGGCTGAGGCCGCTCGCGGCGCTCGAGGCCGACGCGCCGGTCTCCCGCAGCGAGGAGGTGCGCCAGGCCATGCGCGAGCTGCTGCGCCACGGGGGCTACAAGCCGACCGGGCGCGGCAAGCCCTCCGCGGAATACCTCGCTCAGGCGGCGCGCAAGGGCCCGCTCCCCGAGATCAACCTGGTCGTGGACCTGATCAACGTCGTCTCGCTGCACGCGGGGCTCTCGATCTCGGTGGTCGACCTGGACCTCCTGCGCGAGCCCCTCGACGTGCGCGCGGCGGAGCCCGACGCGAGCTACGTGTTCAACGCCTCGGGGCAGACGATTCAGCTCGGCGGCTTGCTCTGCCTGCATGACGCGGAGGGCCCCTGCGCCAACGCCGTCAAGGACGCGCAGCGCACCAAGACCCACCCCGCGACGCGCAGCGTGCTCATGCTCGTGTGGGGTAGCCTGGAGGTCGGCGCGCAGAGCGCGGCGACCCTCACCTGGCTGCGGGAGCTCGCGGGGCGGGTGGGTGCGGTCCGCGCGGTGGAGCTGCAAGCCTTGGAGGAGACCCCATGAGCGACACGTCCGCTGGGCCCAAACGGGCGGCCTCGCCGCTGCGGGTGCTGGTCTACCTCGTGCTCGGAGCGGCCGCGCTGACCTACGCGCTCCTCCCCCGCTCACCGCGTGACGACGTGGCCGGGCTCCTGGCGCAGGTGCAGGCGGCGGAGCACCCCGCGGGCAAATACCAGGTCGGTTCCTCGGCGGCCCACGTCTACAACCTCGGGGCTGGCTACGTGCTGACCCTCCGCGTCGAGGGCGACGCGACCTTTGGCGAAGACTGCTTCTTCGTGGTCGAGCGCCTGTTCGGTCAGTTCGCCCGCGCCCACGGTGAGGAGGCCGGAGTGCGCCCCGGGCTGGCAGGGCAGCTCCTGCGCGACACCGGGGAGGGGGTCGCGCTCACCACCGAGCAAGTCGAGGACTACCTCGCCGCGCTGAAGGTGGACCTCGCCCCCTGGGACGCGGTCTGCGCTGGGGGCCGCGGGGGCGACGCTCCCGCGGCCGTGGACTCCGGGCAACGGTAGCCGGAGGCGCGCGCTGGCCAGGACGCCGGAGGACGAGGACGCGGGCTTGCTCCGTCGCTACTGCGCGGGGGACGCCAAGGCCATGGACGCCCTGGTCGAGCGCTACAACGCGCCCGTCTATCGCTTCGTCCTGCACTACCTCGGCGACGCCGAGGCGGCGCGCGACGCGACCCAGGAGGCGTGGCTCAAGGTGCTCCGCGGGGCGAGTAGCTTCCGCGGGCGCTCCAAGGTCCGGACCTGGGTGTTCTCGGTCGCGCGCAACGTGTGCCTCGACTACCTGCGCCGTCGGGGCCGCCGCGAGGCGCGCTTCGAGGCCGACGAGGACCTGGGGGAGGTGCCGGCCGGGGCGACCCCGGTCGTGGAGCGCCTGGCGCGCGCGGAGCTCAGCCGCCGGGTCGAGCGCGCGCTGCGCGAGCTGCCCCCCGAGCAGCGCGAGGTGTTCCTCCTGCGCGAGCACGGCGAGCTGACCTTCGCTCAGATCGCGGCGGCGTTGAGCTTGCCCCGCGACACGGTCAAGAGCCGCATGCGCTACGCGCTGCAACGGCTGCACAAGGCGCTCGGCGCCGCGCAGGAGGTGCCCACCCGTGAACTGTGAGGCCCTGCAGACCGCGATCCCCGACCTGCTCTACGGCTCGCTCGCCGACGACGAAGCCCAGGCGGTCAACGCGCACCTCGCCGAGTGCGCGGGGTGCAATCGGCTCGTCGACGAGCTGCGCCCGATCCCAGGCGCGCTCAGCAAGCCCGCCCCGCCCGCGGACCTCGCGGTCGCGCTCAAGCTCGCCGCGCGCGACGAGCTGCTCGAGCAGCGGCGGCGGGCGGGGCGCCGCGGCCCGCTGCACCTCGCGGGCACGATCGGGCTCGCCATGTGCCTGGCGGTGGTCGGCTTCGCGCTCGGCGTGCGCTGGGAGCAGCG
>JAGQRJ010000610.1 GCA_020425635.1 Planctomycetota bacterium
AAGCTGCGAGAGCTCACCCCAAGGGAGCCGCAGGCGCTGGGCGCTTCGCGCCCCTTCGCAGCTTGCGCTGCGAAGGCTCCGCCTTGGTCGGGGGTTCCGAGACCGAGTCCGCCGCCGAGTCCGAGTCCGACGCCGATTCTGAGACGCTCAGGCCACCAAGCCGTAGGGGCGGAGCTTGCCTCCGCCCGCCGTCGCGCTGCCCCGCGTCGCCTGCTTCCCGAGTCCGAGACCGAGACCGATTCCGAGACCGCGGGCTGCTAGTCCTCGGACGAGCGGAACAGGTTCGGGTCAATGTCCTCGGTGTCGAAGCTCATCGTGTTCTCGAAGGGCTCCAACGTATCTCCACTCGCCGTGTTCAGCTCGCGCTCGTCGCTGCCGAGGATCGTGCGCAGCGGGTTCGAGAGCGCGCGCAGGTCGGGCAAGCGCTGCGCGGGGTCGGGGGAGGTCGCCTGGGCGAGGAGCTCCGCGAGGCTGGGCGGGATCCACTCGATCATGGTCAGCGGCAGGTAGTCGAAGCGCTTGCCGCGGCGGATCTCGGCCACCGGGCTGCCGGTGAGCGCGAAGCTCAAGGTCGCACCCAGGGCGTAGACCAGGGTGGGGGCCGAGCTCGCGGCCACCGACTGCAGCTCGGGGGCCTCGTAGCAGGCCTGCTTGCTCGCCAGGCAGCGGCGCGTGCGCTCGGCGTCGACGAGCTCGGCCGCGAGGCCCACGTCCATGAGGCAGGCAGCCTCGGGGGTCTCGCCGAGGAGCACCAGCTCCGGGCGGACCAGGGCGTGGGCGAAGCCCGCGCCGATCAGGAACTCCAGGGCGTCGGCCAGGCGGACCCCCAGGCGCACCACGTCCGCGGCGTTCAGCGCGCCGTGCTGGGCGACGTGCTCGGCGAGGGTCAACCCCTCGCGCCCGTCGCTGACAACGACCAGGCAGCCGCGGTGGACGTCGAGGCTCGTCACCGCGAGCAGCGCGGGGTGCGAGAGCTCGAGGGCGGGCGCGCTCGCCTCGCGCAGCTCGCGCGCCGCCTGCTGGCCGACCTCGGCGGCGCCGACTCGCCAGCGGTGGCCGTCGGGGTCGAGGACCTCGTAGCGCTGGAAGAAGCCCAGGAGCGGCAGGTGCCGGTCGACGGTGAAGCCGCGCTCCTCGAGGGTCGCGCGCAGCCGGGCCTCGCTCGCGCCCCAGTCCACCGGGCAGCGCGCCCGCTCGCGGCGAATGTCGAACAGGCTGAGCTCGCTCGCGCAGAGCTGACAGCGGCTGGTCTCGCGCTTGAGGTCCTGGAGCGGGGTCACGTGGACCTCGAACTTGCGCTCGCCGACCCGCAGCATGTCGCCGCTCTTGAGGCGCCGCGCGCGCTGGGCGCGCACGCGCTTGTCGTTGACCGCGGTGCCGTTGCTGCTCCCGAGGTCCTTGGCCGCCAGCCCTTGCTCGGAGTTGACGATCCGCACGTGGCGGCGCGAGACGGAGCGCGCGCGGAGGGTCACCTCGGCGTCGGGCGAGCGCCCGATCTCGAAGTGCTCGCCGGGGGCGAGCACCAGCTCGACCGTGCGGTCCGTGCCGCGCAAGCTGACCAGGAGACCGCCCTCGCCGACCTTGTGCTTGGTGGTCTCGTGCTTGACCTCCGCCAGCGACGCGGCGAGCGCCTCGCGCTCCCAGCCCTGGCCGCCGCTGACCCCGCACTCCGTCGCGGCGCGCTCCACCCAGGCCAGGGCGTCCACGGCCAGCGGGCGGTCGTCCGGGTCGCGCTCCATGAAGCGCTCGACGAGCTCGATCGCCTGCAGGGGCAGGCCCTCGACGTCGATCAAGGGCTGCGGGGCCTCGTGCACGATCGCGTAGAGACGGCCCGAGAGCTCGCGGTCGCCGAAGGGGGAGCGCCCGCTGAGGGCCCGGTAGAGCAGGGCCCCCATGCTGTAGAGGTCGGCCTTGCAGCTGAGCTGGCTCGCGTCCTCGATCGCCTCGGGGCTGAGGTAGTCGACCCGACTCACCGGCACGGCCCCCGCGCGCAGCCGCTCGCTGAGGCTGCCCTCGAAGCCGAGCCCGAAGCCGCAGAGCTTGACCTCGCCGTCGGAGGTGATCCGCACCGTCTCCGGGGAGAGGTCGAGGTGCGTCACGTCCGCGGCCTCGAGCGCGACCAGGGCCTCGGAGAGCTGGAGGGCGAGCGCGAGCGCGGGCTCCAGCTCCAGCGGGCCGCGCTTGGCCTTGAGCAGCTCCTCGAGGGTCACCCCCCCGACGAACTCCTCCGCGACCCAGGCCAGGGGCCCCTGGGTGCCCAGGTCGTAGATCGCGGCGACGTTGGGCTGGGCGAGCTCGCGGAGGGCCAGCGACTCGCGGGCGAAGCGCTGCTGACGCAGGGGGTCGAGCTGGTCGTAGCCGAGGGCGATCCTCAGCGCGCAGAGCCGCCCGCTCCGCTGCTCGCGGGCGCGCAGCAAGACGCCGCTCGACGACTCGCCGAGCACGTCGAGGGTCTCGAACCCAGGCACGGAATGCGGCGCAGGAACCACGGTCAGTGACTATACGCGCAATTTGGCGCGCTCGACCCCGCTGGAGCCAAGGGCGCTGGCCTCAACGCGCCGTTTCCTGGAACTCGACCGGCCAGGGGGGGAAGTCGCTCTCGCCGCGGAAGATCAGGTAGCTGTGCCCCTCCTCCACGCGGATCTGGTAGGCCCGGATCCAGAAGATCCCAGGGCCGTCGTAGTCCACCGGGTTCTGCACCCGCAGCCGCAAGGTCCGCGCGCCCGGCTCGAGGTAGAGGGCGCCCGTGCGGTCGTAGGTCTGCCAGCCGTCGACCTTCCACACGCTCACGTCTTCGCCGGTGTAGAGCAGGGCGTGGGGTTGCTCCTCGGTGGGGCCGCCGACGTAGGACGGTCCGCCCACGCAGCCGCACAGCGCGGTCGCCACCAGCAGAGCTCCCACCAGCCTCGTCGCCCCGTGCATCGCCTCAGCCTCCTGCTCTTTGCGCGCCCCAAGCCTAACCCGGATCGGCGTCGTGAAGCCTTCGAGGTGACCGCTCCCGCGACACCGATTGTATCGACCCCGGGCTTCGGCTAGGCTCCATCCAACCTCGGGGGACCGGTGACCAGGCGAGTCTTTACGCCCCAAGAAGCAAACCGCACCTTGCCGCTCGTGCGCAAGATCGTCGCCGATATCTTGAGCGTCGGACGCGAGCTGCGCTCGCTGTGGGAACAAGACCGGGACGGCGAGCTCGACCTCTCTTCAGGCGAGCGCCGACGCGCCGAGGAGGTCGTGAAAGAGCTCGAGAGCTACTTCCGCGAGCTCGACCAGATCGGGTGTTCGTTCCGCTCGCCCGACTTCAGCCTCGGGCTCGTCGACTTCCCCGCGGTGATCGAGGATCAGCTCGTGCACCTCTGTTGGCGCAGCGACGAAGAAGAGCTCCTCTACTACCACGACCCGCGCGTGGGCTTCGCCGGTCGCAAGCGAATCCCCGCGGAGCTGCTGGCGGCTGAATGAGGGCGAGCTGCCGGCGCGTCCTCTTGCTCGCGGCCGGCCTGCCGCTGCTCTCGGCGTGCGCCACCCCCGCGCAGACGCCGCGTGAGCTCGGGCTGGGCGTCTTCGAGCCCCTGCTCGGCGCCGAGGTCCGGCTCCGTCCCCAGCCGATCGCAGACGGCCACCTCGACGCCGCGGCCGAGTCCGGCGGAGGGACCCAGGCAGCCCACGTCTCGATCGTGCCCACCGGGACCGCCGAGGCCGTCCTGGTCGCGGTCGGCGCCGTCGCCCACCCCGGCTCCCACCCCGTCAGCGGCGTGGGCGTCGCGATCTACCCGCTCGCGCCCGAGGCGACCCCCGCCTACGAGCTGCGCGGGGAGCTCCCGTCCGACCCCCCGCTGCTCGTCGCGTTCTCGCCGGAGGCCGACCCCGACGGCGCGGTGCGCCTGCTCGCCAAGCTCCCCCGGGGCGAAGTGCCCGCGGGCACCCGACGCCTGGCGATCCCGGTGGTGATTCGTTTCGCCAACGGGGGCATTCACGTCACCTACTTGCACGGCGTCGTCCCCGAGCCCGCCTACGTGGCGTCGGAGGGCGAGCCGCAGCCAGCACTGACCGGAGAGGGCCAGGAGTGAACGACCACGACACCGAGGCCACCCCCACCGACGTCGCCAGCGTCGCC
This sequence comes from Planctomycetota bacterium, assembly GCA_020425635.1. Lineage (GTDB taxonomy): Bacteria > Planctomycetota > J058 > J058 > J058 > JAGQRJ01. The sequence goes on from JAGQRJ010000610.1 coordinate 4,112, forward strand.
ACCGCCGCCGGCTACGTGGTGGCCTACGACCCCGACCAGCTGCGCCACAAGATCAAGGAGCCGCGGAGCTGGTACGAAGGCGACCCCCTCGGGACCTCCGAGCGCCGCGCCGGGCGCTACGCGGTGTGGCCCCTCGGCAAGCTTCGCGGGACCCACTCCTTCCGTCTGCGCTTCGGCGCGCTGACGGAGCGTGAGCAGGAATACGACCAGGGAACGACCGACCCCGCGCCGCTGGAGGTCCTGGGGCAGCAGGTGTTCGTCGGGCCCCTCGAGCGCTTGCCCGGCGACGGCTTCGGCGAGCGGCTCTCGCGGATCGAAGACGGCGGCGACCTCTACTCCGTGGCCCCTGGCCGCTACGCGATCCAGGTCCACGTGCTCGACTGGCGCCCCGACGACCGCTTCTGGACCGAGGAGAACGAGCCGACCGCGGACGCGCCGCCCGACTTCGTGGTCACCCTCGAGCCGGTCGAGGAGCTCCCGCCCGCCCCCAGCGAGGTGGCTGCGCTGCTCTCTTTGCTCCCACGGAAACAACCCACCGCGAGCAAGGACGTAGTCAGCGGCAAGACGTGGCGCAGCCGTCACCGGGCGCCGGTCGTCGACCCCGCGCCCAAGAAGTCGCGCTCCCGCTCTGGCGGGAGCACGACGAAGCGCACCGGAGCGCGACGGGGCGGTGTGGTCAAGGTCCAGCCCCTCGCCCCCGGGCAGCTCGGGGTCGGGGCCCGGGTCAAGCACCCCTACCACGGCGAGGGCGAGGTCTTGTTCGTGAAGGAGGGCTTCCCCAAGGCCAAGGTCCGCTTCCACGACACCGAGATCAAAGTCGACAAGTCCCAGCTGACTGTACT
>JAGQRJ010000611.1 GCA_020425635.1 Planctomycetota bacterium
CCCTCCCGCGCGCCGGCGAAGGCTTCGCTCGCGTAGAGCTCCGGCGCGGTGTGGGCCGAGAGCCCCGGGACCACGAACTCGGGCCAGCGCAGCGGGTGGCACGACCAGCGCGCGGCCTCGGCGAGCCCGAAGGGCTCGGCCCCGCGAGCCGTCTCGGGCAGCCAGAGCAGGAAGGGCACCAGGTGCGGGCCCGCCAGCAACGCGCCGATCCCGGTCGCCGCCCCGATCCGCAGCCAGGCGCCTGGCGAGGCGCGCCAGCCGACCCAGGCCGGGACCGCGACCGCCACCAGCAAACCCCACAGCCCGACCACCCCCGCCCCGCCGGCCAGGATCCCCAGGGCCACCGACCCCGCCACGAGCAGGAGCCCTCGGCGGCGCTGCCCCCCGGCCTGGGCGAGCTCGAGGAAGCCCACGGCCGCGAAGCCCGTCCAGGCGGCCGCGGCGAGCAGGTTCGGGGTGCGGCAGGCCGCGAGGACGGGCCCGGCGAGGCTCGCCCCCGCCGCGGCCAGGCACACGCCGGCGTCCGCGGCGCCCAGGCGACGCGCGAGGAGCCCCGCGCCGACCCCCGCCAGGACCACGTGCCCGAGGAGGAAGAGCTTGAAGCCCCAGTCGAAGGGCAGGGCCGCGCGCAGCGCGGCCGGCGGGTAGGCGACCTGGGCCAGCGGGTCGGGGAGCACGGCCGCCCCCGCGCCGCGGCTGGGGTCGCGAACCCACTCGCCGCGGGCGACCCGCGCGTGCAAGGGGTAGAAGAGCGTGAGCAGGTCACGGCCCGAGAGCTGCTCCGCGGGGTGGAGGGCCGGCGCGTAGGCCGCGAGCGCGAGCAAGAGCGCGACCAGCAGCGGCGCGCCGCGACGAAACCTCTCTGTCTGCACCGGGGCCAGCACGTCCTCGCTTGCCCCCGTTCTACCTCACGCGCGGCGACGGCGTCGGGCGCCCCGGGAGCGGCGCGCGCCGTTCAGTCGGGGTCCTTGTCCTTCTGCTCCTCGTCCTGGAGCACGTCGCCCGGGATCAGCTTCGGCCGCGGACCGCTCAGCGGCGGGGCGTCCGTGGGCGGCGCCTGCTCCTTCACGGTGGGCTCGGGCTTGGGCTCGGGCGCGGGCTCGGGGTCGGAGGAGCAGCCCCAGAGCCCGCAGCAGAGGAGCACGATCAAGAGGCGGGACATCAGCGTTGCTCCTCGAGGAGCTCGCGCTCGAGCTGCTGCACGCGCTCGGCTGCGCGCGGCAGCCACGCGGCCGCGTCCTCGTGTTTCGGGTCGAGTTCCAGGGCCTTGGCGAAGTTGCGCAGGGCCATGGGGTAGTCCTCGGCGCGCCAGAACAGCGCGCCGAGCATGTAGGCCAGCTCGGGGTCGGCCCGATCGAGGCCCCGCGCGACGTTCATCTCCTCGATCGCCTCGCGCAGCTTGCCCGCGTTCCCCAGCGCGAGGGCCAGGTTCAGGCGGGTGTCGACGTGGGTGGGGAGCAGGTCGCGCGCGAGCTCGAGCTCGTAGATCGCGGCCTCGGTGCGGCCCCCCTCGAGCATGACCGTGCCGCGGTTGTAGTGAAAGGCGTGCGAGGCGTCGTCGAGGCCCGTCACCCAGCGCTCGAGGCGCCGCTCGAGGATCTCGCTCGGCACCAGCGCGAAGTCGTTCATCGCCCGGCGCGAGGTGCTGCGCAGCGCACCCGGGTGCTCGACCACGTGCGGCGTGAGGAAGACCACGATCTCCTGCTTGGTCGTCTCCTCGATCGTCGAGCCGAACAGCCGCCCGAGCACCGGGATCTGCCCGAGGAAGGGGATCGAGAACTGGGTCTCGGAGTAGCTGTCGCGGATCAGGCCGCCGATCACCGCGGTCTCGCCGTTGTTGATCACGATCGTCGTGTCGGCGAAGTTCTTGTTGAAGGTCGGCGAGCGCACGCCCTGGGTGATCGTGACCGACTGCGAGTCGGGCGCGATCGACGACACCTCGGGGTGCACCACCAGGCGCACCAGCCCGTCGGCGTTGATCTGCGGGGTGACCTGCAGGATCACGCCCACGTCGCGATACTGGATCGTGTTGACGGTGTCGCCGTTCTGCGTGATCCGTGAGTTGGTGACGAAGGGCACCTCTTGCCCGACCGAGATCTCGGCCGCGGCGTTGTCGAGCACGAGGATCTTGGGCGAGCTGAGGATGTTCAGCCGGCCCTCGGTCTGCAGCGCGCGCAGGAGCCCGGTCAGCGAGTCCGAGGTCGTGGTGTAGCGCAGCCCGTCGCCGAGGGCGTCGAGGCCGAAGTCGGTGCCCAGGGTCGAGGTGCCGTTCTTCTCGTTGTCCACGGAGTTGGTGAACGCCTTGGCCCACTGAATGCCCAGCTCACCCTTGTCGTTGAGCTGGACCTCCGCGATCAGGCACTCGATGAACACCTCGCGCCGCGCGGCGTCGAGCTGGGCCACGATCCCGCGCAGGCGCGCGAAGTTCTTGGGCGAGCTCGTGATCACGAGCGAGTTGCTCTCGGTGTCGGGGACGACGGTCAC
>JAGQRJ010000612.1 GCA_020425635.1 Planctomycetota bacterium
ACCCAATCCTTCCTTCCTCCAATCCTTCCTTCCTTCCTTCCGACTCGGCGCGTCCAGCTACGACAATCCTTCCTTCCTTCCAATTGCTCAACCGACCTCGGCCCGATCAGGCCGAGGTCGCGTTGTTGGTTTAGGCGTGAAGAGCCGCCGACACCTGGGAGGGCGAACTACTCGGGGAGGGACCCCCGCTGGACCTGCTGCTGACCCTCGAGGGTGTGCCGGAACGCGCTCCACTCGGCGTGCGCCTCGCGGTCCAGCGGGAAGCCCGCGAGTGTGGTCCACGCCGCTTGCCTGACCGCCGGAGCCTCGCGCGCGTCGTTCATGCGCGCGCGCAGGGCGCGCGTCACCGCCTCGACGTCGCGGCCGCGGTAGCTGCGGAGCGCGGAGACGGCGGTGGCCCGAACCTCGGGGGCGTCGTCGGTCAGGCGCCCGAGCGCGAGCGGCAGGGCGTCGTCGTCGAGCGGACCCAGACCCAGCACGAGCAGCGCCCGCGCTCGAACCCCCGCGTCCTGGTGCGTGGAGGCGGACCCCAGCAACGCCTGGGTCCGCTCGTGGAGACCCGGGTCGACGACCCCGTGGGGCAGGGCGTAGAGGGCCGCGCCGAGGAGCTCCGGGTCGGTCTCGACGCGCAGCGCGTCGAGGAGCGCGGCGTGATTCTCCGGCGCGAGGTGATCGAGGCGGTCGAGGAGCTCGAAGGCCTGCAGCCGGTGCTGCCTGGGCGCCCCCGGGGCGACCATCTGCAAGGCGATCCGCTCGGTCTCCGGGTGCGGGAAGCCGCCGAGCAGCGCGGCCAAGGTGGCGTCTGGTGCGCGCTGAAACGCGCCCTGCAGCGACGCCAACACCTCCGGGTCTTCGATCATGCGCCGCCGCAGCTCGGCGTCGAGCAGCGCGCCCTGCGCTTCGTCGTCGTGCCCGCAGGCGCGCCTTGCGGCGAGCAGGTCTTCGAGGGCGAAGCCGTCGAGGGCGGGCTCCGCGGCACCTGGCTCAGCAACCTGCGCCGTGGGGTCCGCGCGCTCAGCGACCTCCGCGTAGACCGCGCGGCGCTGGAGCTCGACGATCTCGCGCTCCAACCCTGCTCGCTCGGTCTCCAGGGTGCGCAGGCGCTGGCGCAGGCTCGCCGACCGCCAGGCGCCAGCCGGCGCGGGGCGCCGCGCCCTGGGATCGAGACCTGGAGCCCCTGCGTTGCCCACGAGCACACCTGCGGCGAAGCAAGCGGACCCCAGGGCGAGGCCGCCGGCGACGAGCGTGAGCTTCCTCAAGGGGAGCCGATCGTCACGTGCATGTGGTCGTGGTGCCCAGGGTGGCAGCGCACGTAGGGGAGCGCGGGAGGGCCCGGGGGCAAGTGGCCACCCGACGCGTCGAGCGGGCAGCCCTCGCCTGGGCACGGCACGCTCGACGAGGTCGTGGTCAACGCCGAGAACAAGGCGGGATCGCTCAGCAGCACCCCGCTGCTCGCGATCTGCGGCAGCTCGGGGCGCAGGTAGGCGTCGAGCCAGGCGCGGGTCCGGGCCGAGGAGTAGGCGGGATCGTCCACGGAGGTGAGGTCTTCGAGCGTGTCGCTGCGCACGAGGTAGATGTCGACGTCGGTCCCGACCTGGTGGGTCACGTGCGCGCCGAAGGCGCCGCCCTCGGGGAGGCTCACGTCACCGACTCGGATCCTCGGGCGGCTCGGGTCGTCCGCGGCCCAGCGCCCTGCCGCGGCGACGAGCCCGTTGATCAGGGTCGGCGAGCCCCAGGCGTGGTCCGGGTCGTTGACGCCGCAGCGCCGCACGAAGCCCGGCCCGCTGGCCGGGAGCTTCATGAAGCCAACGCTGGACTGGGTGAAGCTGGGGGCCCCGCCGTCGGGCGCGACGAAGTCGTGGGTGTCGACCCTGGAGCTTGAGATCCAGCGCGTCTCGCCCGCGAAGGAGACCTGGTGCCAGGCGCTCTGGTAGGCGCTCGTCACCCACTTCGAGCCGCTGGGGACCGACGCGACGACCTCGTGCTCGAGGCCAGGCCCCGCGCGCACGTTGAGCGACGACCCCACGACCTCGTCGAACTCTGCGCTCGTGACCACAACCTCCGCGTCGAGGACCCAGCCCTCGCCCGGGCCAAACCAGATCTTGCGCCACCCGCCGGCGGTCTCTGTGGACAGGTAGCGCTGCCCGGCCTGGCAGGTGCCGAGGGGGTCGAAGCCTTCCCCGGCGCCCGAGCGAATCGTGGCCTGCGCGACCACGACCTCCACCGCCTCGTCCGCCACGACGCTCGGCGCGCCGGCAGGGGCGCCGTAGTGCTGGGTCGTGGCCCGGTTCACGGCGCTGTACCAAACCTGCGTGCCCTCGTAGAAGATCTGGTGCCAGTTGCCGGAGCTGGAGGCGCCGATCAAGGACCAGCTCGATCCAGGCTTCGCGTATCCAACCTTGGGGTAGGAGGTCCCGGGCCCGGTGCGGACGTTGGTGCCGACGCTCACGAGGTCGTAGTCCGTGCTCGCGAGCTCCACCAGGTCGCCGTGGACCCAGCCCTGCGCGCGGTTGAACCAGATCTTCCAGTAGCCGGCTTGCTGCTCGGTCCCCACGCAGAGTTGACCCGCCTCGATCGCGCCGAGGACTCCATAGGCCGAGTCTGGCCCAGTGCGCACCGGCAACGGCCCCTGAAGCACGCGGAGACCGACCTCCTGACCCCAGGCGCAGGCGCCGCAGAGCACCATCAACGCTACAAGGTTGGACTTCTGCACGCGCAACTCCCGACGCGCACTGCAACGCACGTCGAGTACCAAGCTCGACCGCTGGGATTACGAGGCTGGAGTGGCGCCGTTCGTCGTCAGCAGGAGCCGTTTTCGGTTCATTCGTCCCTCAACGGTCCCTTACGCCGGCAGCTTGGTCGGGAAACCCCCGCGGTCCGTTTCGGCGCTGAGACCTTCGTGAGTCGTTTGCTGATCTTGGAAAGACGCAAAGCACCTCTGCCCTCGAGCAAAGGGGTTAGGTCCGGCACTTCGCTCGCTAAGAGTTCATCAACAAGCGAGGACGCGCCACCCAATCCTTCCTTCCTCCAATCCTTCCTTCCTTCCTTCCGACTCGGCGCGTCCAGCTACGACAATCCTTCCTTCCTTCCAATTGCTCAACCGACCTCGGCCCGAT
>JAGQRJ010000087.1 GCA_020425635.1 Planctomycetota bacterium
CGAGATCGTGCTCGTGCCGACCTTCCGCCTCCCGGTCTTGATCCACTCGCGCTCGGGCAACGCGAAGTGGCTGCTCGAGATCGCGCACTCGAACCCGCTGTGGCTGAACCCCAAGGACGCCGCCCCGCGCGGGCTCAAGGCCGGCGACCTGGCCAAGGTCAGCACCCGGATCGGGAGCTTCGTGCTCCGGGTGTGGACCACCGAGGGGATCAAGCCCGGCGTGATCGCCTGCAGCCACCACCTCGGCCGCTGGCGCAAGGAGGAGCAGAAGGTCAACAACCGCTGGAGCGCGACCCCGGTCCGCTTCGAGCGCACCGGCAACCAACTCCTCGTGCGCCGGCTCGAACCCGAAGGCCTGCGCCCCTTCGCCAGCGCCGACCAGGACTCGGAGCGGCTGTGGTGGAAGGAGGTCGGCGTGCACCAGAACATGACCTTCCCCGTGCAGCCCGACCCGGTCAGCGGCATGCACTGCTGGCACCAGGTGGTGCGCGTCGAGGCCGCCGGCCCCGACGACCGCGAGGGCGACGTGCGCGTCGACCACGACAAGGCCCGCGCGGTGTGGCGCGAGTGGCTCGAGACCGCCCGCCCCGGCCCCGGCCCCGGGGGCTTGCGCCGGCCGCGCTGGCTCAAGCGGCCGCTCCGCCCGCGGGAGGAGCTGTTCGAGACCCGGCCCGACGGCGAGGCGGGGGCCGAGGGCTAGCCCCCGGGATCCGCTTTCGTGCGTTGATGCTAAATCCACGCGCGTGATAGGGTTGCGGGCTGAACACGACGGGGGACTCCCCCGTCGAACGCAAGGCAGGGGCGCTCGGCCCCGTCTGGTCTCCGAGGAGGAAGCATGCGTTCGTTGTGGATTGCGGCAGGCGCGCTGGCGCTCGTGACGGGGGTCAGCTCGGCCCAAGACCCGAAGCCCGCGGCGCCCCCCGCGCTGCGGATCGGGGTCAAGGTCACCAACTCGATCGACGGGACCCCCGAGAAGGTCAACCACGTGCAGTGGTTCGTGTGGCGGCAGCTGCACCTGTTCGGCGCGCGGGTCGACTCGCTGATCCCCACCCAGAACGCCAAGACCGAGCAGTACATCGAGTCGATCAACAAGACCTGGGCCGAGAAGGAGCCCGACGCCCCCCCCGCCGCGTTCATCATCGAGGGCAGCGCGTCGAGCAACTACGACAACTCGGAGTTCTTCGGCCAGGGCCAGGCCCACAACTTCAAGGGCACGCTCAGCCTGCAGGTCAAGACCGCCGAGGGCGAGGTCCTGGCGAGCTTCGAGTGGAAGCACAGCTGGGGGCGGCTGCCGGCCAACTACACCCAGAAGCAGACCCTCCAGGAGTACACCGACATGCTCTGGAGCACCGCGCTGATCGGGGTCCTGAACGTGCCCCAGATCCGCGAGCGGATCCCGGCCAGCAAGGCCAAGGAGGTCGACACCTGGATCGAGAAGAACATCAAGCGGATCAGCGAGCCGCTCGTGAAGCAGAACATGGCCGACTGCGACCTGCAGAAGTTCCTCGAGAGCCTCAAGGGCGGTGAGGACGAAGACGGCGACGAAGACCACGACGAGGGCGGCAAGCACGACGAGGGCAAGGACGCCGACGATAAGTGAGGCGCGCGCTCTGCGTCTCGCTGCTCCTCGCGGCCTGCGCCAGCCCTGAGCCCGAGCCCGTGCCGCTGACCCCGGTGGGTGTGCGCCCGGCCAGCGCCGACGGGGTCGAGGTCGCGGACTCCGCCCCGCCTGCCGAGGAGCCCGCGCCAGCCGACCCGGAGCCGCTCGAGGCTCCGCCCGCGCCCGAGTCGCCGGCCTGGATCCAGGCGACTGCGCTCGAAGACGAGGCGCCCAGCGGACGACTCGGCGCGGTGCTGGAGCCGCTGCGCGCGCGCTTCGGCGTCGAGGACCTCGAGCTCAGCGGGAGCTTGCGCGCGCACTACGACGGGGCCAAGTTCTTCGGCCAGGTCCAGGCCCACAACTACCACGGGCAGTTCGAGCTCGTGCTCACGCTCCCCGACGGCACCGAGCACACCCTGTCGCTCAAGCACAGCTGGGGGCGCCTGCCCAAGAACGCCACCCGCGAGCAGGTCGGCGAGGACTTCTACCTCGACGTGGACCAGGCCCTCGTGGCCTGGGTGTTCGGGTTCCCCGAGGTGCTCGAGCTGAGCGAAGACCCCGAGGGGCTGCGCCAGGCCGCCGAAGGCGCCCGCAGGGCCCTCCTCGAGCGGCTCCAGCCGCGCCTCCCTCGAGGGCGCCTCGCGGTCGCCGCGCGGAGCTGGGGCGAGCGCTGAGGCGCGCCGTCTCGGTGGCGTAGGACGTTGCCCCGAAGTAACTTAAGGACAGGCGATGGTTCGGGCTAAACCTCGGGAGGCGCCCGAGCGTCCAACGAACCGTCCCGGTCTCTGAGGAGGGCTCATGAGCGGCAAGCGCAAGCGCGAGCTGCGTGACGACGACGAAGGGCTTCGCACGCCCACCCGCAAGCGCCCCAAGACGAAGGACGCTTCGACCAAGTCCAAGTCGGCCAGCAAGAGCGGCTCCCAGCCCGCCGCGCGCAAGAGCGGCGCCCAGCCAGCCGCGCGCAAGAGCGGCGCTCAGCCCGCGCGCAAGAGCGGCTCGCGGCCCGCGCGCGAGCCGGGTGAGGCCGCCGCGAAGGCCTCCCTGGAGCCGCGTGGCGCGAGCCCCCGGCGCTCGATGGCCCCCCTGCTCGGAGGGATCGTGATCGCCGCGGGCGCCGCCGTGGGCTTGGCCTTCGTGGTTCTCGGCAACGGCGAGCCCGACCCGAGCCCCGAGGCCCCCAAGGTGGCGGGCGCGGAGGACAAGCCCGACGTGCCCAAGCAGCGCTTCACCGCCGGGACCGAGCAGGTGAGCGCCGCCGCGACCCCCAAGGAGGCCCCGCAGAGCAGCGGCGGCCAGGTCGAGCCCAAGCCCCTGACCCCCGTCGCCGCGACCGACCCCAACGCGCCGCCGGCCGAGGCCGCGATCAAGGGGAACCCCCTCGACGAGCTGCGGCGCCGCTCCGCGGACCACGAGAACGTGGCCCGGCTCCTCGACGAGTTCGCCGACCTGTTCTCCTTCGACGGGCTGGGGCAGAACCCCATGTTCGACGAGTTCCAGCAGCGGCGACAGCGCGAGGACGAGCTGATCGAGCGCCTGCGTGCGCTCGGACCCTATGCCGTGGGCGCGCTCAAGGACATGGTCCTCGGGTTGAACAACCGCGCGCACCAGATCTTCCTCGCCAAGGGCCTGGCCGGGATCGAGGGCCCCGAGGCCGTGGCCGCCGTGCGCGACCTGCTCGGCGAGACCAACGACGTGGCGCTGCAGACGACCCTCGTGCGCTTCCTCCCCGAGACCGGCGACGCCGCGGGGCTGGTGCGCGACGCCTTCGCCGAACAGACCAACCCCACCGCGCGGACCATGCTCCTGCGCGAGTACTCGCGGCGCACGGCCGACGACAGCGAGGCCGACACCCAGGTCTTGCGCGACGCGGCCCTCTCCGACAGCAACGCCAACGTGCGCAGCGAGGCGATCTCGATCCTCGGCCGCCGGGGGAGCGCCGAGGACGCCGCGCTCATGGAGAAGATCGTGCGCGAGGAGTCGAACCTTCAGCTGCGCCAGCGCGCGGTGGTCGCCTACGGCGAGACCGGCGGGCAAGGCACCCTCGACACCCTCGAGGGCTTCATGCGCGACCCCGAGACGCCGGTGCGCCTCAAGGCGAGCACCGTGCTCGCGATCAGCCGCGTCGGCGGCGACCGCGCGATCTCGAGCCTCGACCTGATCGCCCAGAGCGACCCCAGCCCGGACATTCGCGACCGCGCTCAGAAGCTCGCCAACTCGCTGCGCGCTCGCCGCGACAACCCCGCGCCGGACACGGTCGACGAGGAGCCTCTGATCCTCGGCCCGGGCCAA
>JAGQRJ010000011.1 GCA_020425635.1 Planctomycetota bacterium
CGAGGCGCCCGCGCTCGGCGCGAGCGCGGGGAGCCCCGCCGCGGCGCGCATGACGTTCAGCGCCGGGCGCGGCCGGTCGCCGTCGTAGAAGCTGAAGCGCAGGTCGTGGGCCTGCGCGTCTTCGAGGCGCCAGGCGAAGGCCGCGCTGAAGCCCAGGCGCTTGGCGTCGGCGAGCATGCCGCGCACCACCCGCGCCTGGAGGGCCGGGTCGAGCTCGGCGCGCTTCTGCCCGAACTCGCCCAGCACGATCGGCAGGCCCTTGCAGCGCGCGTGGCGCGCGACGAAGCGGCCGAAGGGGATCTTGCCGCGGTCGCTGTAGGCGTGGACGTCGTAGAAGTCGAGGCCCAGGCCGTCGAAGCGCCCGCGGAGCAGGTCCCAGGCCGCGGTGTGGTGGCCCCCGCTGGCCGTGACCTTCAGCCCCGGGGCCTGGGCGTGCACGAAGCCGCTCATGGCGGCGACGAAGCGCCGCGCCCCCGTCCAGTCGTCGGGCCACACGTGCCCGCGCACGCCGCCCTGGACTTCGTTCATGAGGTCCAGGGCGTAGTTGACCTGGGGCCGCTCGCGCAGCACGCCCAGGATCGGGCCCAGGACCCGCGCGCGAAAGCGCGCGCCGTGCCCGTAGGCGTCGTTGAGCACGTTGAACCAGCGCTCGAACTCGATCCCCTTGGGCCAGTGGTCGGGCCAGTTGCCGTCGAGCAGGGTCCAGTAGATCCGCACGCCCTCGGCCTCGGCCAGGCCGGCCAGGGTGCGCAGGTTGGCGAGGAGCGCGGGCTCGACGCCCTCGGGGCGGTGGCCGTCCCAGACCACGCCCTCCTTGGCGAGGCCCTCCAGGATCCACACCCGCACCACGCTGCCCCCGCCGACGCGGGTGCGCCGCAGGATCCGCTCCCACGCGCCGCGGTCGAAGCGGTCGGTGAGGTCGTGGCCGTAGCTGCCGTCGATCCAGGCCTGGTTGTAGCCGACCGTCAGCTCCTGAGCGTCGGCCAGGGGCCCCCAGGCGAGCAGGAGGAAGAGCAGACTGAAGACGGGTAGACGCACGGGACCTCGGCTGGTGGGAGCAGGTAGCAAGCCTGACGCCACGCCGTAACCCTCGGCAGGGGCGACCCCCTGCAACACCCTTGGCGGGTGGCTGAAACGAACCTCAGGTCTTGGACGCGCCCGCCGCCTGGGGCCGCCGGCTCACTCCGGGAGCCAGGGCTCCAGGTCGCGCAGCCGGGCGCGGGCCTCCTCCGACGTGGGCACCCCCCAGCGCTGGAAGAAGGGCCCCAGGTCGCGCCCCACCGCCCGCGAGAGGCGCAGCAGCCACTGGTCGCGCTTCTCGGCGTCGCCGCGCGGGCGCTCGCCCTCGGGCAGGGCTTCGTAGGCGCGGAAGGCGACCTGGAACGGCTCCCAGCCGAAGGCACGCTGGACCTCGACGTACATCACCAGCGCCAGGCCAGGGTCGCGCTGCCAGGCGGCGAAGGGGGCGCCGGCCTCGAGGTAGGCCGCGGCCTTGGCGCGACCCCCGGCGAGCCAGGGGTGCTCCCAGGGCTCGATCCCGACCACGGTGTCCATGACGTAGAGCGTGAACAGGTTGCAGGTCACCTCGCCCGTGCCCGCGAAGGTCCAGTCCCCGCGCTGGTGGTTGTGGCCGAGCTCGTGGAAGTGACCCCACGAGCCCTCGCGGCGCAGGCGCTCGAGGTCGAGCACGCGCGCGGGCCGGCCGTCCTGCGGGGTGGCCACGTCGAGGTGGGTCATGATCGGGTAGCCCGAGTGCATGTAGCCGGCCGAGAGCTGCACGTCGGCGACGAAGCGCTGCGGGCGCGCGTCGAGCGGGCGCTGGCCCAGCTCGGCGTAGCGCTCGAGCACGCGGTCCCACCAGGTCAGCAGCGCGACGGGGTCGTCGAGCGCGCGCACCGCGGCGGAGGGCACCGTGAGGATCAAGTGCCGGCCGCGGAGCTCGGCCCAGGGCCCGGGGGCGGCGCGACGCTCGGACCAGGCCGCGACGCTGGCCGGGTCGTCGAGGGCGACCGTGGGCGCCTCGACCGCGCCCTCGACCTCGACGACCAGCGCCTCGCCCTGGGGCCCAGGCTCGAAGTAGAGCAGGCCGCCGAAGGGGCTCGCCAGGCGCAGCGCGTCTCCCTCGAGCACCCAGCGTCGGGTGACCTCGGGCCAGCGCTCCCAGCGCGGCTGGGCCCAGAGGGCGTCGGTGTGGCAGCCGACGCGGACCGTCCAGGGCGCGCCCGAGCTTTGGCGGGTCACGCGCACGACCTCCCCCGGGGGGACGTAGAGCCCGGTCGAGCGCCACCCCGGGCGCCCGCCGTCGAGGCTCAGGCGCCGACGCAGCCGCGGCGCGTCGGCGGGCACGGCGCCGGGGAAGGCCTCGGCGCCCGGCGCCGCCCGCACCTGCTCCGGGGTCAGCCCGCTCTGGGCGTGGAACGCGAGCACCAGGCCCAGCCGGGCGCGAGGGTCCTCGAGCGGCGCCGCGGGGGTCGGTCCGGAGGTCGGCGGCGTGACCTGGGCGCGCACGCGCCCCAAGAAGCTCTGGTTCTGCGGCGGGAGCGCGCGCACGGCGTGGGCCAGGAGCTCGAGCTGATCGGGGGTCGCGCGCCCCGCGGCGAGCGCCTGCAGCGCGCGCCCGGCGTGCACCTCGTCGGCGCGCGAGGACCTCGGCGAGAAGCCCCCGGGCTCGCCCTCGCCGAGGTAGCCGAGGGCGAACACGAGGCCCATGGGGCCCAGGACCGCGTTCTCCCTGAGGTCTTCGTGGAGGCGAAAGCCGCGCGGGCCGCGCAGCTGCTGCGTGCCCCAGGGGCACACCGCCGCGATCAAGCCGCCGCCGCGCTGCACGTGGCGCGCGACCTGCAGCGCGCCGACGGGCAGCGCGCCGTTCCAGATCAAGACGTCCCCCGGCCGCAGCGCCTCCGCGCCCTCGGCCAGCACCGCGGCCTCGCAGCCCTGCTCGCCGAGGAAGCGCTGCAACCGAGGCTGCGCGCGCGCCAGCCACACCCGCGGGGGGTCGCCGCCGCCGCCC
>JAGQRJ010000088.1 GCA_020425635.1 Planctomycetota bacterium
CGGGCCCGCCGAGGCCGCCGCCTGGGGGCCGAGCGCGTCTCGGCCGGCCTTGGGTCGCGAGGCACGCCGAGGCCGGGGGCCAGCGGGCCAGCGCCGCGCGTTGACCAAACCCCCACGCCGCCGTAGCTTCGCGGCATGACACGACCGCGGATCTTGTTGACCAACGACGACGGCGTCCACGCAGCGGGGCTGCTCGCGGCCTACGAGGCCCTGAGCGAGGTCGCCGACGTGACCGTGGTCGCGCCGACCTCGCAGTGCAGCGGGTTCTCGCACAAGCTGACCCTCGACCGGCCGCTGCGGGCCTACCCCCTGCGCGACCTGCCGGGGTATCGGGTCGAGGTCACGCCGGTCGACTGCGTGAAGGTCGCGCTCAAGGAGCTGCTCCCCGAGCCACCGGACCTGGTCGTCAGCGGGATCAACCGCGGCCTCAACGCGGGCATGCTCGTGCATTACTCGGGCACGGTCGCGGCGGCGATCGAGGCCACCCTCAACGGGGTGCCGGCGCTCGCGGTGAGCCTGGGCGTGGGGGCGGCAGAGCCAGACTTCAGCGGCCCGGCGGCGGTGACCGCGCAGGTAGCCCAGGGGCTGCTCGAGAACCCGCTGGGGACGGACGTCGTGCTCAACGTCAACTTTCCGCGCGGGCCCCGGGCCGAGTGGCGGGGGCTGTGTTGGTGCCGGCTGAGCAAGGCCAGCCTCGACGACAGCTACGAGCGGCGGCTCGACCCCCGGGGGCGGCCCTACTACTGGCTGAGCGGCGACCTCTCCGAGCTGACCGGCGACGAGCCCGAGGACGACCTGACGCTCCTGCGCGACCGCTACGTCACCGTGACCCCGCTCCAGGTCGACTGGACCGCCGGCGAGGCCCTCGATGCTCGCGCGCCGTGGTCTGCAGCGCTGGCGAAGACGATCCCCGGCGAAGCCCGCTGACGGGGGTCGCGCGCGCGCCGTTTCGGCCCTCGCTATAGTCCAAGGGTGGACGACGGCGACGGAGTGAACGACGCGATGCTGGTCGCGCGCGCCCTCGAGGGTGACCGCGCCTCCTTCGGGCGACTCGCCGACCGCTACTTCCGCATGCTGTGGGTGCTCGCCTATCAAAAGACCCAGAGCAGCGCCGACGCCGACGACCTGGTGCAGGAGGCGCTCGTGCGGGGCTACCGCTCGCTGAGCACGCTGCGCGACCCCGAGCGCTTCGGGGCCTGGCTCTACAACATAGCCTTCAAGCTCTGCCTCGACTGGCTGCGCAAGAAGAAGCGGAGCAAGGACGTGGTGCTCAACGAGCAGGTGCTGGCGCACGCCCACAGCGGACGGATCAAGCGCCAGGCGGTCGAGGCCAACCTCGAAGACGCGGAGCAGCGCGACCGGGTCATGGCGGCGGTGGGCGCGCTGAGCGACAAGTATCGGCTCGTGATCACCCTGCGCTACGTCAACCGCCTGAGCTATCAGGAGATCGCCGACCACCTCGGCGAGCCCATGGGCACGATCGCCAACCGCCTGCATCGGGCCACGCACATGCTGCGGGAGCAGCTCACCGCCGAGGGCGAACCCGCCCACGGGAGGGACGCATGAGCGAGCCCCGCGAGGCCGCGCCCGGGCCCGACTCGGAGCGCTTCCCGAACCTCGGCGCCGACCTCGAGGGGCTCGAGCCCCAGCTCGCGGCTGCGCTGGAGGTGGTCGACGAGGCGCTGCTGCTCGCGGTCGCGCGCGCCGACGAGCGCCTCGAGCAGCGCCGCGCGCTGGTCATGGACCGGGTGCAGGCCGCGATCCGCGCCGACGACCTCGACCAGGGGCGGCGCCTCCGGCGGCGGCACCTGCGCGCCGTGTTCTACGCCACGCTGTTGACCTGCATGAGCCTGATCGTCGCGGCCTACATCGGCACCGCCGCGGCGATCCGCCTCCAGCACCGGCGCGCCCAGAAGGGGGCGACCGAGACCGAGCTGCGCGCGCTGAGCAACGCGCTCCAGCGCTACGTCGCCGACGGCGGCGAGCTGCCTCAGGACGCCGCGTCGCTCTGGCGCGCGCTCGCCACGCCCCAGCCCAGCGACGACGCGCGCGCCTACATTTCGCTCGCTCCCGAGCGCTTCGAGGGCACGCTCTACCGCGACGACTACGGCAACCCCTATCGCTATCGCCCCGAGGAGGGGCGGGTCTTGATCTACTCCCTCGGCGCCAACGGCCGCGACGAGCGCGGGCTGGGCGACGACCTCCCCGTGTGGATCGTCCTCGCGCGTTAGGAGTTGGGGGCGTCGTCGAGGATCCACGCCACGACCTGGGCGTGCGCGCGGTCGCCGAGGGCCCAGGCCAGGGGGGTGAGCGCGCAGAGCAAGGCGCAGGAGGTCACGATCACGGCGTCGGCGAAGGGGGTGAAGGGGATCACCCAGGGCACGACCGCGCCGCTGCAGGCCAGCGCGAGCCAAGTCCGCTCGCCGCGGGGGCGGAGGCGGGCGAAGGTCAGGCTGCCCACCGGGAGCGAGATCCAGGCGAAGTGCAGCAGGGTCCACAGGGGGTCGACGCTCAGCCAGCCGAGCTGCTGCACGACCCGCTGGGTCGCGCTGTCGACCCCCAGCATGAAGAGCTCGAGGACGTATTCGCGCTGGATCCAGGCGAGGAGCAGCGCGACGAAGGCGCCGGCGCCGGCGAGGGCGCTCCACCCCAGGCGGGCGCGGGCCGAGGACGCGCGCCCGGTCTCGACCAGGGAGAGCAGGCCGAGCAGCGGGGCCACGAGGGCTGCGCTGCCGACGGGGGTCCAGGCGTAGGTGTAGAGCAGGTCGTGGCCCCCGCACGCGAGGTAGAGCGCGAGCGCCGCAGAGAGCAGCACGCAGAGCGCGAGCCCGCGCGCGAGCGCAGCGGCCGAGCTCCGCGGGGCCGCCGGGCGTGGGGCCGAGGGCGCCGCGAGCAGCAGCCACACGGCCGCGGCGAGGCAGCTCGCGCTGGCCAGCGCAGCGGGGAGGAACCACCCCTCCTGCAGCAAGCGGTCCAGGGAGCTCGGGGTTGCCGCGCGGACGACGACGATCGAGTCCGTGTGGAACGCGACGGCGAAGCACGTGCCCCAACCGAGGACGATCAGTCCGCGGTGGAGCGCCCGGCGGACCCGTGAGGGGTCCTCTTGCTCCAGGGCGTGCATGTCTTGCCTCGGCTCCAGCGCTCTCCTCCTGCGAACCGGCCGCCCGCTCCCCAGACTACGGAGCGGGCCTTACGCTGCGAAGCCTCAAACGTGGAGCGCGCGGCCGTCGACGGCGAGGGCCGCCTCTTTGACGACCTCGGCCAGGGTCGGGTGCGCGTGGCTGGCGCGGGCGACGTCTTCGGAGCTGGCGCCGAACTCGATCGAGACCGCGAGCTCGGCGATCAGGTCCCCGGCGCGGGCCCCGAGCACGTGGGCCCCGAGCAGGCGGTCGGTCTCGGCGTGGGCCAGGAGCTTGACGAAGCCCTCGGTCTCGCCCAGGGCGCGGGCGCGGCCGTTGGCGAGGAAGGGGAACTTGCCGACCCGGTAGGGGATCCCGGCCTCCTTGAGCTGCTCCTCGGTCTTGCCGACCTCGGCGATCTCGGGGTGGGTGTAGACGATCCCGGGGATCGCGTCGTAGTTCACGTGGCCGTAGCCGGTGACGATCTGCTCGACGCAGGCGACGCCCTCTTCCTCGGCCTTGTGCGCGAGCATGGGCCCGCGGATCACGTCGCCGATCGCGTAGATCCCGGGGACGTTCGTGCAGAAGTGGTCGTCGACCTCGATCTGTCCGCGCTGCGTCGTCGCGACGCCCACGGCCTCGAGCCCCAGGCCTTCGGTGTTGGGCTTGCGCCCGACCGCGACGAGGACCCGGTCGCAGCGCAGCGGCTCGCGCCCCTCGACCTCGACCACGCAGCCTTCGCCCTCGCGCCGCGCGCCGGTGACCCGCGCGCCGAGCTCGAAGGTCAGGCCTTGCTTGGTGAACACCCGCTGGGCTTGAGCAGAGAGCTCATGGTCCATGCCGGGCAGGATCCGGTTCATGTATTCGAGGACCGTGACCTTGCTCCCCAGGCGCGCCCACACCGAGCCCAGCTCGAGCCCGATCACCCCGGCCCCGATCACCACCAGGTGCGAGGGGACCTCCGCGTAGCTCAGGGCCTCGGTCGAGGTCCCGATCCAGTCTGCGTCGAGGTCGACCCCGCGCAGCGGCGAGACGGAGCTCCCGGTGGCCAGGATCACGTGCTTGCCCACGAGCTCCTCGTCGCCGACCGCGACGCGGGTGCCCTCGGCGCCCGTGCCGACCAGGGTCCCCAGGCCTTCGTAGCGGGTCACGCCGTTCTTCATGAGCAGGCCCGCGACCCCCTGGGTCAGGCCGCGCACGATCCGGTCCTTGCGCTTGAGCATGGCCGGCAGGTCGAGGGTCACGCCGCCGACGACGACGCCGTGCTCCTTGAGGTGCTGAGTCGCTTCGACGTAGCGCTCGCTCGACTCGAGCAGCGCCTTGCTCGGAATGCAGCCGACTCGCAGGCAGGTGCCCCCGAGGCGCTTCTCCTTCTCGACGCACGCGACCGAGAGGCCGAGCTGCGCCCCGCGCAGGGCCGCGACGTAGCCGCCGGGCCCGCCGCCGATCACGATCAGGTCGTAGTTCGCCATGGCGCTAGACCTCGAGCAGGATCCGGGTGGGGTTCTCCACGCAGTCCTTGACCTTGCGCAGGAAGGTCACGGACTCGCGCCCGTCGATGATCCGGTGGTCGTAGCTCAGCGCGATGTACATCATGGGCCGGATCTCGACCTTGCCGTCGATCGCCACCGGGCGCTCTTGAATGTTGTGCATGCCCAGGATCCCGCTCTGGGGCGGGTTGATGATCGGCGTCGAGAGCAGCGAGCCGTAGACCCCGCCGTTGCTGATCGTGAAGGTCCCGCCCTGGAGCTCGTCGAGGGTGATCTTGTTGGCCTTGGCCCGCTGGGCGAAGTCGGCGATCGCGAGCTCGACCTCGGCGAAGCTCAGGGTCTCGGCGTTGCGCAAGACCGGCACCACCAGCCCGCGGCCCCCGCCGACGGCGACGCCAATGTCGAAGTAGTCCTTGTAGACGATCGTCTCGCCGCGGATCTCGGCGTTGACCTGGGGGAAGTCCTTGAGCGCCTCGATCGCGGCCTTCACGAAGAACGACATGAAGCCGAGCTTGACCCCGTAGCGCTTGACGAAGGTCTCCTGATACTCCTTGCGCAGCGCGATCACGTTGCTGAGGTCGACCTCGTTGAAGGTCGTGAGCGTCGCGGTGCTCTGCTGGGAGTCGACCAGGCGTTGCGCGATCCGCTTGCGCAGCGGGGTCATGGGCACGACCCGCTCCTCGCGGGAGCCGCTGGCGGGGCGGGGCGCTGGGGCCTGGGGGGTCGGCTGCGCGGGAGCCTTGGCAGCGGGCTGCTCGTGGCGCAGCACGTCTTCCTTGAGCAGGCGCCCCCCGGGGCCGGTGGGCTTCACGTCGCTGGCGTCGAGCCCGCGCGCGGCGAGCTCACGCTGCGCCGCGGGCATGATCCGTGTCTCGGCCGAGGCGGCGGACTCCGGCACGGCCGCCGGCGCGGGGGCGGCGGAGGTCTTGGAGGCCGGGGCCGCGCTGGCCTGCGCGCCGTCCTTCGCGCCCTCGGGGGCGGGGCCTTCCTCGATCATGGCGAGCACTTCGCCGACCTCGGCCGAGTCGCCGACCTTCTTGCGCAGGCCCGTGAGCTGGCCCGCCGCCGGGGCAGGGAGCTCGAGGCTCGCCTTGTCGGTCTCGAGGGCGACCAGGGCTTCGTCCTTGGCGACGTAGTCGCCCTCGCCCTTCAGCCACTCTCCGATCGTGACCTCGTAAATCGACTCGCCCACGCTGGGGACCTTGAGCTCAACGGCCATGCGACGCCTCTTCCGGTTTCCGCGCGCATTTCACCACAGGAAGCCGGGGTGTGGTGGGGTGGGGGCTTCTTTGCGGGGGCGCATCAGCCCTGCCAGCGCGGAGCCTGCGCTGCGCGCCTGCGGCTCCCTTGGGGTGAGCGGGAGCGGCTTAGCTGCGAGAGCGAGGGGGCTCGGGACGAGCCCCCTGGGAACTAGAAACTAGCCAACCGCCACCAGGTGGGCGCTCCGCGCCCACCTAGTGGTGGTGGTCGTCCTCTTCGGCGTGGACGTCGGGCTTCTCGAACTCGCCGACGATCGCGTCGGTCGTCAGCAAGAGGGTCGACACGCTCACCGCATTCTCGAAGGCCGAGCGGGGGACACGGGTCGGGTCGATCACGCCCTGCTCGAGCATGTCGCCGTATTCGAGGGTCAGCGCGTTGAAGCCGAAGTTCGGGTTGTCGCTGGCGAGCACGGTCTGGAGCACGACCGCGGGATTTTGCCCTGCGTTGGTCGCGATCTGGCGCATGGGCGCCTCCAGCGCCTCGCGCACGATCTTGGCGCCGAGCGCCTCTTCGGGGTTGAGCTCCAGCCCGTCGATCGCCTTCGAGGCGCGCAGCAGGGCCACGCCGCCGCCGGGGAGGATCCCCTCTTCGACCGCCGCGCGGGTGGCGTGCAGGGCGTCTTCGACCCGAGCCTTCTTTTGCCGCATTTCGACCTCGGTCGCCGCGCCCACGAGCACGCGCGCCACCCCCCCGGAGAGCTTGGCGATTCGCTGCTCGAGCTTGCCGCGGTCGTAGTCGCTCTTCTCCTGGGCCATCTCCTGGGTGAGGAAGTCGATCCGGGCCTGAACGTCCGCGCGGTCGCCGCTGCCGCCCTCGATCGTCGTCTCCTCCTTGCGCGCCACGACGCGCTCCGCGCGGCCGAGGTCGGCGAGGGTCAGGCCCTCGAGGGTCGTGCCCATGGCCTTGGAGACCACGGTCCCGCCGGTCAGCGCGCCAATGTCGCGGAGCAGCTCCACGCGCTTGTCGCCGTAGGCCGGGTTCTTGACGCAGCAGGTCTTGATCCCGCGCAGCGCGTTGACGGCCATCAGGGCCAGCGCCTCGCCCTCGACGTCTTCGGCGATCACGAGCAGGGAGGCTTGCGCGCCGAGCACTTCCTCGAGCAGGGGCAGGATGTCCTGGACGTTGCTCAGCTTGCCGTCGTAGAGCAGCACGTAGGGGGACTCGAGCACGCAGGTCAGGTCGTCGCGGTTGTTGACGAAGTGCGGGCTGAGGTAGCCCTTCTCGAGGCCCATGCCGTCGACGAGCTCGATCGTGGTGTCGATCGACTTGCCCTCGTCGACCGTGATCACGCCGTCCTTGCCGACCTTCTCCATGGCGTCGGCGAGCACCTTGCCGATCTCCTCGTCGTTGTTCGCGGCGATCGCGGCGATGTGCGCGATGTCGGCCGAGCCCTTGACCTCCTGGCTCATGCCCTTCAGCGCCTCGAGCACCGCGTGCATGGCCTTCTCGATCCCGCGCTTGAGGAACACCGGCTGCATGCCGGCGGTCAGCGCGAGCAGTCCGCGCTCGAAGATCGCCTCGGCGAGCACCGTGGCGGTGGTGGTCCCGTCACCGGCGCCGTCGGCGGTCCGGGAGGCAACCTCTTTGACGAGCTGGGCTCCGATGTCCTCCCAGGGCAGCTCGAGTTCCATTTCCTTGGCCACGCTCACTCCGTCCTTGGTGACGAGGGGCGCGCCCCACTCACGGCCGAGCATGACGTTGCGGCCGCGGGGGCCGAGGGTGACCTTGACCGCGCGGGCCAAAGTGCTCACACCGACGCGGAGGGATTCGCGGGCTTCAGCATCGAAGGAGATTCGCTTGGCGGACATTTTGGTGCTCCAGTTGCGTGTTTGGATGGACGCGGCCAGGATCTTAGCGTGGCGGGAAGGCCGCGCAACGGCCGAGAGGACCGAAGGTGAGACAGCTCAGGAC
>JAGQRJ010000613.1 GCA_020425635.1 Planctomycetota bacterium
ATCGCCGAGCTGCGCCGGGGCCGGGCCGTCGCCGCCTGGCGCGAGCTGGGCGGGCAGCGGGTGCCGCGCTGGCCGCGAGACGCCGAGGCCCAGGCCCTGTTCGCGCTCGCCGACTGCCTGCGCGCGCGCCCCTTCGACGCCGCGACCGTCGAGCGCCTGCGCCAGGCGGCCCCCGAGGCCGTGTGTGCCTGGCTCGAGGTCGAGTGCAGCCGCGACCTCGAGCTCTGGCGCTGGCGGGCCGACCCCCGCTTCACGACCCGCGGCTCGCCTGCGCGCGAGGCTGCGCGTGAGCTGCGAGAACGGCTCAGGTCCTTGGCGAGTTGGGGGTCGCCAGCGCAGCGAAGCTGGGCCGCCGCTGGCCTGGGGTTGTTGGGCGTCGCCGAGCCCCCTCCGGCCGACGCCAGCGCTCCTCCGCTCGAGCGCCTGGTCGCGGCGCGCGCGGCGCTGGAGCGGCGCGACGCCGAGGGGTGCCTGGCCCTGACGCGGGCCGAGGTGCCCGAGCGCTGGCAGGCCTGGTCGCGCGCGCTGCAGGGCGCGGCGCTCCTCGACCTGGGGCGGCGGGTGGAGGCCCTCGCCGCGCTGCTCGCCGCTGACGCGCTCTCACCGCTGAACCCCGAGGTCTGTCGGCTGCTGGCCGCGGCGACGCCGCCCGACGCCCCTGAACTCGCTGCCCGCGAGGCCCTCGCCCGCGCGCTGGGCGAGCGCTCGTTCTCCGAGAGCGAGCGTCAGCTCGCCGAGGTCGACCCCGAGTCGCTCCCCGCGGCGCAGGTGCCCCGGCTCGACGCCGTGCTCGAGGCCGACCCCCTCAGCTGGCACGCGCGCTACCGCCGCGCCATGGTGCGCGCGACCGACTTCGGCGCCGGGCCGCTGCGGGTCGCGCTCGACGCGATCTACTGGGACCCGCGCTTGATCGGTCAGCTCCACGAGCGGGTCCGGGCGAGCGTGCGCTCGGGGGGGGGCGTGCGCAACCTGGCGCGGGAGGAGCGGGTCGGCGCCCGGGGCTACCTCGCCGTGCTCCTGGACCTCCGCGCGCGCCCGCCCGCCTCCTGGCGGGAGCGGGAGGCGTTGGCGATCCTCGAGGCGTTCGCGGTCGAGCTCGGCGAGCGTGAGCAGCGGCTCGCGCCGGCGCTCGCGAGCTGCGAGGCGGTGCTCGCCGCGCGCCCCGAGGTCGTCTCGGCGCGGCTGGGGCGCGCGTTCTTGCTCGTGCGCAGCGGGCGCCTCGAAGAGGCCGACGAGGAGCTGAGCGTGCTCGAGGCGTGGGCGCCCGAGGCGCCGCTCACCGGGTTCTACCGCGCGCTGTGGCTGGCCAAGTCTGGCGCGGACCCCGCGGACGTGCGCGCCGCCCTCGAGCGCGCGCACGGGCTCACCTTCCGCGGCGCGGGCGACAGCTACGGCAAGCTCCGCCTGCGCGACTACCCCGAGCTCGCCCCCTACGACGGGCGGGTGTCCACCGACGGCTTGCGCGGTGAGCCTCAGGCCGAGGGCGGGCGCTAGCCCGCCCTACTCCAAGCCGTAGCGCTCGATCAGGTGGTAGAGCGTCGAGCGCGGGATCCCGAGCTGGCGCGCGGCGCGGCTCTTGTTGCCGCCGCAGGACTCGAGGGCCAGGGTGACCATTTCTCGCTCGACGTCGGCGAGGGTCTTGCCCGCGTAGCTGGCGGGGATTCCGCCGCCGAGGCCTTGCCCCGCGCGGATCTCGGGGGAGAGGTGGTTCGCGCTGAGCTTGATCCCGCCGAGGGCGGCGAGGCGCCGCGCTTCGTTCTCGAGCTGGCGGACGTTGCCTGGCCACGGGTAGCTGCGCAGGAGCTCCAGCGCGCGCGGCGAGAGGCGCAGGGCGCTGCCCTTGTGCTCGCTGCCGAAGCGCTCGACGAGCAGGGGAATGTCTTCGGGGTGCTCGCGCAGGGGCGGGAGCGCGATCCGGTGGACGTCGAGGCGGTAGTAGAGCTCGGGGCGGAGCGTCTCGCCGTCGGCGAGGGTCGGGGCGTCGAGGGACGAGGTCGCGACCACTCGGCAGGTGAGGGGCGCGGCGCGCTGCCCGCCGCAGGGCTGGACCTGCTCCTCCTTGAGCGCGCGCAGGAGCATGCTCTGCACCCGCCAGGGGAGCGCCTCCACCGACTCGAGGACGCACGTGCCCTTGCCGGCGAGGGTCAATGCGCCGCGGCGGTCTTGGGTCGCCCAGGGGAAGGCGCCCTTCTTGTGGCCGAAGAGCTCGCTCTCGAGGGCGGCCCCCTCGAAGGACGCGCAGTCGATCGTCACCAAGGGCTCTTGCCCGCGGTCGGATTGGCGGTGGATCTCCTGAGCGACCGCGCTCTTTCCGCTGCCCGGATCGCCCAGGACCAGGGCCGGCTGCCACGAGCGCGCGGCGCGCTCGACCTCGGAGAACACGAGCTGCAAGCCAGGGGAGACGGCGACCAGGGCTCCGCAGTGGACGGGCGCGCTCGCCAGCCCAGGCTCGACCGGGGGCGCCTCGGGCGGGGCGTCCTGGGAGAGCCCGCGCTTGCTCTGCAGCTCTGCGGTCTCGAGGGCCAGGGCCGCTTGGCTGGCGAAGCTGTTGAGCAGGGGGAGGTCGTCCTTTTGGAACACCTCGGGGGTGAAGCGGTGGTCGAGGTAGAGCACGCCCTTGACCTCGCCGCGCAGCTTGAGCGGCACGCACACGATCGAGACCACGCGGCCCTCGCGCACGCTCGACACGTCGAGCAGGTCGCGGTCGTCTTCGCTGCTGGTCAACACGCCGTCGGTGTCGCGGAGCAGCACGCGCTCGACCACGGTCTGCGATACCTGCAGCCCGGAGCGGTCGAAGTTGACCTGATCGAAGCCGCGCGCGGCTTCGATCTTGACCTTGGGCCGTCCGCCGCCGTCCTGACCGCGCAGCAACACGAGGAAGCCGCGCTCGGCCCCGGCGAGCTCGATCGCCGAGTCGAGGATTCGCGGGATCAGGCGGGTGGGGTTCTTCTCGGTCGCCAGCGCTTGCGACAGGTCGCGCACGCGGCGCAGCCAGCGCAGCTCTCGGGTCTCTTCGTTCACCTCGGCGATCTTAACGCGCTCGCCGTTCAACGGCTGCGCGCTCAACACGCCCGCTCCCTCGTGGCTCATGGGCCCTCCTTCACCGGACCAGGAGTGCAACTCCTTTGCCCAGAGGGAGCTAGGGGCAAGCCTCGGAGGAGCGCCGCGTCGGCGGCGAAAAGCTGTCCCCGCTCGGGCACCTGCCCCGGCAGCTCCGGTTCATGGGCTGGAAGTGGGCGGGGGGTGAGACGCATCCAGACCCGCGGGCGGGTTCAGTCGCGCGCCTTGCCCGCCGATAAGTTCGGGAGGAGGGTTCCATGGGTTATCCCCGTCGGTCGGCGCCGCAGGCTTCAGGGTGGGCGTCGCGCATTCGCACGTTCATGAACACGGTGCTGCGCATGCCGCCCCAGGGCGGACGCGACGAGGTGGCCGCGCAGGAGGCGCGCCTGATCGAGCCGCCGCCCTCGGCCCCCGCGGGGACCCTGCCCTGCGACGTGCTCCTCACCGTCGGCTGGGGATCGATCTCGCTGTTCGAGGCCGGCGACGTCGACGCGTTCTCGTTCTTTCAGCGGGGCGGCGTCTCCCCGCGCTCGGACGTCGAGTTCCTCACTCGCCTCGATCCGGAGGACTTCGGCACGGAGAACTACAAGGCCTTCGGCCTGGTGCGCCTGCGTCAGAGCTACGCCGAGCAGGTCCCGAGCCTGGGCTCGCTGACCGACTTCTGGCGCAGCCTCAAGCGACGCTACGGAATCGACACCGTCCCGCGCGCGCGGGCGCTGGTCGGCGGTGAGTTCTCGATCTACGACCCCAACACCGCGAGCGGCGGGGTCAACCGGGTGCAGGCGCAGCAGCCCGAGCGCGTGTTCGCCCGGGTCGGCCCGCGGCGCTTCACCCTCGGCGACATGCTCGAGATCCTGCGCTGCGAGCTGAGCGACGAGCAGAAGATCACGTGGATCGAGGGCGACTTCCAGGCGCCGCCCGCGGCCACCGAGATCGTGCACCGCTACTACATGACCTGCGACCGGCAGCCCTACGTCGTGCGCCACCACTGGCGCGACGGGAAGTCGCTCTACCGCGCGGAGACCACCGCGGCCGCCCGCGAGACGGTGCGCGCGAGCGGCGTGTTCTCCCGCCCTGCGTCCATGCGGCGCGCCGCCTAGCCGTCCCGTGCTCCTGACCGAGCGCTCCGCGGTCGCCTTGATCCCGCTCGAGCCCATGCACGCGTGGGTGTGTCAGCTGGAGGCCGAGTGCGCGTTCAGCCTCGAGGCCCTCCAGCGCGAGCCCAACGTCTACCTCGTGCCCTCGGTCGAGAACGACGCCGGGCTGGCCGAGCTGCTCCCGCAGTTCGCCGAAGCGCTCTTCGTCAAGGAGCTGGAGGCCTGGTCGAGCGACGAGGCGGGCTACCCGCCCCGTGACCCGGAGACCTTCGCGCGCTGGTTTCGCCTCGTGCGCTACTCCCGGGTGTTCGACGCGGTCCCCGACGACCCCCTGTTCGACGACTCCGAGGTCCTCCACGCGCGATAGGCGCGGGCTCGCTATGCGTTGGAGCCGGGGATCCCCGGGTCGCGCTCGGGCCACTCGGCGACGACGGTCGTGGTGATCCCGCCCCGCGCGTTGTAGGTCCCGGTGACCTGAATGTGCCGTGGCTTGAGGGCCTGACGCAGGTCCTCGAGGATCTTGTTGGTGACCGTCTCGTGGAAGATCCCCACGTTGCGGTAGGCCCCCAGGTAGAGCTTGAGGCTCTTGAGCTCGAGCACCGCCTGGTCGGGGACGTAGGCGATCTCCATGGAGCCGAAGTCGGGCTGGTCGGTGACCGGGCACACCGCCGTGAACTCGGGCGAGTTGATCTGGATCAGGTAGTCCCGCTCGGGGTACGCGTTCTCGAAGGTCACCAGGTTCGCCGCGGCCTCGGCGACGCCGGGGTCGTTGATCCCCGCGTCTCCCCGGGCCCGGACCGCCTCGTTGCGCTCGTCGTCGGTGAGGTTGCTCATGCCGGGAGGTTACCAGTCTTTGGTTCGGCCAGCTCATGCCGGTCCCGCAGCGCAGCAGGACGCCGCGCATTGCGTCTCGGGGAGGGGCTGCCTACGCTTCGCTCATGGGCGATCAGCAGCTTCGTGAGCTCGAGCGCGCGTATGCCGAGGGCAGGGACCCGCAGGTGGGGGCGCGCTTGCTGCGCGCGCGCGCGCAGGCGGGGTTCTTGCCCAAGGACGCGCTGGAGGTGCTCGCGCTGCTCGGCGATCCGGCGGCGCTGGCCACGACGCCGGCGGCCAGCCCCTTCCCGACGAGCTGGACCAGCCTGCGGGACTGGGTGGAGACCCTGCGCATGCTCGACGCGCCGGTCCTCCCCCGGGCGCTCTGCGCTTGGCTGCGCCGCGCGCGGACCTTGCTGCTCGCCGACGGGCCAGGCGAGGGCGACCTGCTCCCGACCCTGGACAACCTCTACGCGACCCTCGAGGCCGAGCTCCACACCTGGATCCTGACCACGGACTGCGCCGAGCCGCCGCGCGAGTGGGCGAGTCGCTTGCCGCCGCCCTTCGGGCTCTACGGACTGAGCGACCGGCAGCTCGAGCTCGCGAGCCTGCTGACCATGGCTTGGGAGGAGTATTCGCACCCGACGGGCCGCGGGCCCTTCGAGGACGCGCTGCCCCAACGCTGCATGGGCTACGACAGCGCCTGGGTCGGCGAGCTCTGCGCCGCGATCGCGGCCGACCTCGGGCCCTGGGCCAGGGGCGAGCGCGACCCGCTGCGGGAGCCCGTGAGCCTGAACCTCGACGAGGTGCGGATCGCCTCGCCCTGCGACGTCGCCTGGGAGTCCATGCGGGGGACCGAGCGCATGCGCACCTGCCGACGCTGCGACCGCGCGGTGTTCGACCTCAGCGCGCTGAGCGAGGACGAGGCCCGCGCGCTGCTCGCCCGCGAAGGCCCGAGCGTCTGCGTGCAGCTCTTCCGCCGCGCCGACGGCCGCGTGCAGACCCGCGATTGCCTCGTGGGTCTCGCGTCGCGCTTCTCGGCGTTCCAGCCCCTGCGCGGCATGCTCGCCTAATCGAGCGCGAGCGCCGCGAGCGCGGCGTGCGCGCTCGCCGCCTGGGCTCCCCAGCCGCGGAGCAGGGCCTCGAGCAGCGGCGCGATCAGGGCAGGCGAGCGCAGCTCGGGGGGCTGCAGCCGGTCGCGGTTGACGAACAGGCTCAGCCCTTGGACCCCGGCCCAGGCGAGCATGGCGCGCTGGCGCGCGTCGCCGGCCTCGAGCAGGCCTGCCTCCGCGGCCGCCGAGAGCCGCGCCACCATGCGCTCGAGCACCGGGCGCAGCGCGGCGTCGACCTCGAAGGCCTCCTCCTCGGGGAGCACCGGCGCGGGGGCCGCCAGCGAGCGGTTGATCAGCATGCGTCGGGCGGGGCGCTCCTGCAGGTGGCGGGCGTAGGCGTAGGGGACCGCGATCGCGGCGGCGAGCAGCGCGACCTCGCGCGGCGCCTCGCTCGCGTCGAGGCGCGCCAAGGCCGCGTCGACCACCTCGCGCAGCTCCTCGACCGCGCGCACCTGGAGCGCCGTGATCAGCGCGGTCTTGCTGGGGAAGTAGCGGTAGATCGCGCCGACCGCGGCCTCGACCCGCTCGGCGAGCGAGCCGATCGTGAGCCCGGCCATGCCGTCCTCGACCACCAGGTCCATGGCCGCGTCGAGCAACTCGCGGGTCCGCGCGACCCGACGTTCTTGTCTAACTCCCATGACCGCAGACGATAACACGCTTTGCGAATTTGATTCGCAGTTTGTTCGCAAATGTGCGAATCTGATTCGCAGTTCGGAGGTGCGGCATGCACGAGCTGGTGATTCGCG
The DNA here is from genome assembly GCA_020425635.1 of Planctomycetota bacterium. GTDB lineage: Bacteria > Planctomycetota > J058 > J058 > J058 > JAGQRJ01. The sequence goes on from JAGQRJ010000613.1 coordinate 6,829, forward strand.
GCGGGGTGGTGGTCGACGGCAGCGGGGGCCCGGCGCGGGTCGCCGACGTGGCGCTCAGCGGGCGCACGATCACGGCGGTCGGCGACGACGTCGGGCGCGGGCACCGCGAGCTCGACGCCGAGGGGCTCCTGGTGTGCCCCGGCTTCGTCGACATTCACACCCACTACGACGCCCAGGCGACCTGGGATCCGCAGCTGACCCCCTCGGGCTGGCACGGCTGCACCACCGTGGTCCAGGGCAGCTGCGGCGTGGGCTTCGCCCCCGCGGCGCCCGACCGCCACGGCTGGCTGATCCGGCTCATGGAGGGGGTCGAGGACATTCCCGGCTCGGCGCTGAGCGAGGGGATCCGCTGGGGCTGGGAGACCTTCCCCGAGTACCTCGACGCCCTGGCCGCCTTCCCCCGCGCCCTGGATCTCGGGGCCCAGGTGCCCCACGGCGCGCTGCGCGCCTACGTCATGGGCGAGCGCGGGGCGGCCAACGAGGCCGCGACCCCGGCGGATATCGAGCGTATGTCGCGCCTGGTCGAGGAGGCCCTGCGCGCGGGCGCGCTGGGTTTCAGCACCTCGCGCACCCTGCTGCACAAATCGATCGACGGCGACCCGGTGCCCGGGACCTTCGCCACCCGCGAGGAGCTGTTCGGGATCGGGGCTGCCCTCGCGCGGGCTGGCCACGGCGTGTTCCAGCTCGCCACCGACCACGTGCGCGTGCCCGAGGAGCTCGACTGGGTCGACGAGCTGGCGCGCGAGGTCGGCTGCAAGGTCATGTTCAACCTCTCGCAGATCGACCAGGCGCCCGAGCTGTGGCGGCAGGTCGCCCAGAAGCTCGCGGGCATGGACCCCCGCGTGCAGGCCCAGGTCGCCGGGCGCGCGATCGGGATCCTCATGACCCTCGACGGCACCGCGCACCCCTTCGTGCCCTACGCCGGCTATCAGGCGATCGCGCAGCTGCCCCTCGCCGAGCGCGTGGCCAAGCTGCGCGACCCGGCGTTCCGCGCCAGCCTCCTGAGCGCGGGGCCGCTGAGCCTCGGCCCCTTCGAGGACTTCATCGCTCAGACCTACGGGCGCATGTTCCTCCCCAACCCCGACGGCACGATCGACTACGAGCCCACGCCCCAGCAGAGCGTGGCCGCGGTCGCCGCGAGCCGCGGCCTGCCCCCGGCGGAGGTCGCCCTCGACGCGCTGCTCGCCGACGAGGGCCGCGGGTTCCTCTACTTCCCGCTGTTCAACTACGCCGGCGGCGACCTCGAGCCGCTCTACGAGCTGCACCAGAGCCCGCGGACCCTCATGGGCCTCAGCGACGCCGGCGCTCACTGCGGGGCGATCTGCGACGGCGGCATGCCGACCTTCATGCTCACCCACTGGGCCCGCGACCGCGCTCGCGGCGCCACGCTCCCCCTCGAGCACGTGATCCAGCGCCAGACCCGCGCGACCGCCGAGGCCTTCGGCCTGCGCGACCGCGGCTTGCTCGCCCCGGGCTACCTCGCCGACCTGAACCTGATCGACCTCGCGGCCCTGCGCCTCGAGGCCCCGCGCCTGGTCTACGACCTCCCCGCCGGCGGCCGGCGCCTGGTCCAACGCGCCCGCGGCTACGCGGCCACGATCAAGTCCGGCGTGATCACGCGCCAACACGACGAAGCGACCGGCGAGCTCCCCGGCCAGCTCGTGCGCGGACCCCAGCGCGCAGCGTCGCTGGTCTAGGGAGACCGAGACCGAGCCCGAGACCGAGGCGTTCGACACCCCCCCGTAGGGGCCGAGCTTGCCTCGGCCCGGACCCCGAGACACCCGCGTCGCCTGGCCTGCCTGGGGCGCCCCCGGTTTCGGCGCGTCGCCTGGCCTGCCTGGGGCGCCCCCCGTTTCGGCGCGTCGGGAGGCAGGG
>JAGQRJ010000089.1 GCA_020425635.1 Planctomycetota bacterium
ACGAGTCTTTTCTTACTCGCCTCTCGTGAAAGTGGAGTTGACGGCGGTTCGTATCGCGAAACGAAACGCGGGCGGATTCGCCCACCCGCCCGAGCTAGGCGGGCAGCGCGGGGGCTTCGCGCCGCAGGAGCTCGAGGAAGGCCTCCGCGGCGGGGCTCAGGCTGCGATCCTGGCGATAGACCAGGGCCAGCTGACGGTTGAGCGGTCGCTCCCGGCAGGGAAGCGCCCGCGCCCGGCGCTCCAGCGCGAAGCGGCTCACGAAGGCGGCCCCGATCCCCTGCCGGACCATTTGCTTGATCGACTCGATCGAGCGCAGCTCCATGACGATCTGCACGGCGATCCCCGCCGCGGCCAGGCGGCGGTCGATCAGGCTGCGCACCGACGACCCCGCCTGAAAGAGCACCAGCGGCTCGGCCTCGAGGTCCGGCCAGGCGAAGGCGTGCTGCTTCGCCAGGCGCGAGCGCCGCGGCGCGATCAACACCAGCTCGTCGTTGACCCAGGGCTCGACCACCAGCGGCGGGTGCGCCGGCGAGCGCACCGGGAGGGTCACGATCCCCAGGTCGAGCTCCCCCGTCGCCACGGCCTCGGTCACGGCCTGGCTGCCCTCCTCGCGCACGAACAGCCGGATCTCGGGGTAGCGCGCGTGGTAGGAGCCGAGGAGCGCCGGGAGCAGGTAGGTCGTCGCGGTCGCGCCCCCGCCGACCCTCAGCGAGCCCGACTCGAGGCCCGCCAGCTCCGCGACCGCGGCGCGGCCGTCGGCCAGCCGCCCGAGCGCCTCCTCGACGTAGCCGCGCAGCAGCTCCCCCGCGGCGGTCAGCTGCATGCCCTGAGGGGTTCGATCGAACAGCCGCTGGGCGAGCTCGCCCTCCAGGCGCGCGAGCTGATTGCTCACCGCGGGCTGCGTCAGGCCGAGCTCCTCGGCGGCCCGGGTCACGGTGCCGGCCTGGGCGAGCACGAGGAACGAGCGCAGCGCGGCGAGGTCCATGCCCCAGGTGTATCACCCATGCTTATGGGAAGGATAGGAGAAATCAATTTCCATAATGCCCCGCGCGGGCCTAAGCTCCCCCTCAGAACCGAGGAGGTCCCCCCCATGGCAGCCAACTACCCCTTCAACGCCGCCCACCAGCTCGAGGTCAGCGGCGGCACCTACACCGTCGCGCGCCTGGGCGCGCTCGCCGAAGCCGGCGTCGGCAAGGTCGACTCGCTCCCCTACTCGATCAAGGTCTTGCTCGAGTCGTGCCTGCGCAACTGCGACGGGCGCGTGGTCACCGAGGATCACATTCGCGCGCTGGCCACCTACGACGCGCGCACGGTCGGCGAGCGCGAGATCCCCTTCAACCCGGGGCGCGTCGTGCTCCAGGACTTCACCGGGGTCCCGGCCGTGGTCGACTTCGCGGCCCTGCGCTCGGCCATGCAGCGCCTCGGCGGAGACGTCGAGAAGGTCAACCCCCTGATCCGCGCCGACCTCGTGATCGACCACTCGGTGCAGGTCGACGCCTACGGCGCGGCCGACTCGATGGCCAAGAACACGGCCCTCGAGTTCGAGCGCAACCAGGAGCGCTACGAGTTCCTCAAGTGGGGGCAAGGCGCCTTCGACAACTTCTCGGTCGTGCCCCCCGAGACCGGGATCGTGCACCAGGTCAACCTCGAGTACCTCGCCGGGGTGGTCCTCACCCGCGAGGAGGGCGGCGCCAAGGTCGCCTTCCCCGACTCCCTGGTCGGGACCGACAGCCACACCACCATGATCAACGGCCTCGGCGTCGTCGGCTGGGGCGTGGGCGGGATCGAGGCCGAGGCCTGCATGCTCGGCCAGCCGATCTACATGCTGATCCCCGAGGTCGTGGGCTTCCGCCTGGAGGGCCAGATCCGCGAGGGGTCGACCGCCACCGACGCGGTGCTCACGATCACGCAAATGCTGCGCAAGCACGGCGTGGTCGGGAAGTTCGTCGAGTTCTACGGACCCGGCATGGAGACCCTGAGCCTCGCGGACCGGGCCACGATCGCCAACATGGCCCCCGAATACGGGGCGACCATGGGCTTCTTCCCCGTGGACGAGCGGACCCTCGACTACCTGCGGCTCAGCGGGCGCAGCCACGACCAGATCGAGCTGGTCGCGGCCTACGCCAAGCTCCAGGGCCTGTGGCGCGACGACGCGCGCAAGGTCAACTACACGAGCGAGCTCTCCCTCGACCTGGGCGAGGTCCAGCCGTCGCTGGCCGGGCCGACCCGCCCCCAAGACCGGATCCTGCTCAGCGACATGAAGGGCACCTTCCAGCTCACCTGCACGGCGCTCGAGCGCAAGGGCCAGCCCCAGACCGTGAAGCACAAGGGCGTCGACGTGACCCTGCGCAACGGGTCGGTCGTGATCGCCGCGATCACCTCGTGCACGAACACCTCCAACCCCAGCGTCATGCTCGCCGCGGGGCTCGTGGCCAAGAAGGCGCGCGAGCGCGGGCTCAAGGCCAAGAGCTGGGTCAAGACCTCGCTCGCGCCGGGCTCGCGGGTGGTGACCGAATACCTCGAGGCCGCCAAGCTCCTCGACGACCTCGAGGCGGTCGGGTTCTACACCGTGGGCTACGGCTGCACGACCTGCATTGGGAACTCGGGCCCCCTCGACCAACCGATCGTCGACGCCGTCCAGGGGGGCGACCTGGTCGTGGCCTCCGTGCTCAGCGGGAACCGCAACTTCGAGGGCCGCGTCAGCCCGCACACCCGCGCCAACTACCTGGCCTCGCCGCCCCTGGTCGTGGCCTACGCCCTCGCGGGCACCGTGGACATCGACGTCTACAACGAGCCCCTGGCCAAGGACAGCGCGGGGCAGCCCGTGTTCCTCAAGGACCTCTGGCCCACCAACGCCGAGGTCGCCGCGGCGCTGCAGGCCTCGGTCACCCGCGAGCAGTTCCTCGCGAAGTACGCCGACGTGTTCAAGGGCGGCGCGGAGTGGCAGAAGCTCAAGGCCCCCACCGGCGCGGTCTACGCCTGGCGCGCCGACTCGACCTACGTGCAGGAGCCGCCGTTCTTCATCGACATGCCCGCCGAGGCCCGCCCGATCCAGGCGATCTCGGGGGCCAAGGTCCTCGTCAAGTGCGGGCACTCGACGACCACCGACCACATCAGCCCCGCGGGCGCGATCCCCAAGGACAGCCCGACCGCCGACTACCTGCGCGCGGCGGGGGTCAAGGACAAGGACTTCAACAGCTACGGCTCGCGCCGGGGCAACGACCGGGTCATGACCCGCGGGACCTTCGGCAACATTCGCCTGAAGAACCACCTCGCCCCGGGGACCGAGGGCGGCTACACGACCTACCTCGGCCCCGCGGCGACCAAGACCGGCGAGGTCCCGGGCCTGCCCTACGCCTCGACCAAGGACCCGCAGCCCGGCGAGGTCACCACGATCTACGACGCCTCGGTGAAGTACCAACACCACGGGGTGCCCCTGGTCGTGCTGGCGGGCAAGGACTACGGCATGGGCTCGAGCCGCGACTGGGCGGCCAAGGGCACCTGGCTCCTCGGCGTGCGCGCCGTGATCGCCGAGAGCTACGAGCGGATCCACCGCTCGAACCTGATCGGCATGGGCGTCCTGCCCCTCGAGTTCCCCGCCGGGCAGACCGCCGACAGCCTCGGCCTCAGCGGCAAGGAGACCTTCGCCTTCGCGATCGACGACGCCCTCGAGCCCCTGAGCGAGGTCAAGGTCACCGCGACGAAGGACGACGGGACCGTGGTCGAGTTCGGCGCGCGCTGCCGGATCGACACCCCGGTCGAGGTCGACTACTACCGCAACGGGGGGATCCTGCACACCGTCCTCCGCCGCCTGGCGAAGAGCTAACCGCTCGACCTGGACGGACGCCTTCGCACCCGAGGCCGGCGCTCGCCGGCCTCGGGTCGTGGGGCGACCCGCGGCCGACGCCCCGGGCCGGCTTGTGGGGTCGCAGCTCCCCGGCTAGCTTCGCGCGGGTGAAGGTCGTGCTTACCGAATCCGCCGACGCCGGGGCCGAGCTGGTCGCCGAGCGTATCCTGACCGCGCTGCGCGCGAAGCCGGAGCTCGTGCTCGGCCTCGCCACCGGCTCGACCCCCCTCGGGGTCTACGCGCGCCTGCGCGCGGCCTGCGCGCGCGGCGAGGCCAGCTTCAAGCACGTGCGGACCTTCAACCTGGACGAGTACCTCGACCTGCCGGCGGAGCACCCGCAGAGCTACCGCCACTTCATGCGCGAGCACCTGTTCGACGGGCTCGACATGCCGCGCGAGCACGCGTTCTTCCCCCCGACCGAAGGCAACGACCTCCTGCGCCGCTGCCAGGCCTACGAGGACCGGATCGTGGCCGAGGGCGGGATCGACATTCAGCTGCTCGGCATGGGGCGCAACGGCCACATTGGCTTCAACGAGCCGACCAGCAGCCTGCGCTCGCGCACGCGGATCAAGACCCTCGACGAGCGGACCCTCAAGGACAACGCGCGCTTCTACGCGGAGGGCGAACCTCAGCCGGTCCTCGCCGTGACCATGGGGATCGGCACGATCCTCGACGCGCGCAAGATCCTGCTCCAGGTGACCGGCGCCAAGAAGGCCAAGGCGGTCCAGGAGGTCGTCGAGGGCCCCGTCTCGAGCTTCTTCCCCGCCAGCGCGCTGCAGCTGCACCCCCGGGTCGAGGCCTTCGTCGACCCGCCGGCCGCGGCGCTGCTCCGCATGCGCGACTACTACGCCACGACCCGCGGCTACGAGCTGAAGCTCGACGCCGAGGGCCGGCTCTGAGCGCGCCCCGGCGGAGGCCTCTAGTCCGAGAAGCCGAACCGCCCGTCGCCGTAGGGCACCTTGAGCGCGGGCGGCCAAGGGTCGACCCCGAAGGTCGCCGCGGCGACGTGCAGCTCGAGCCCCTCCCTGAGCCCGAACTTGACCCCGAGCAGCGGCGACTCGAGCTGCACCCCGCTCAGGGTCGACGACTGCGAGCCGCCGACCCAGCCGCGGTAGTCCTTGCCCACCGCCGTGCTCGGCAGCTCGCAGCTCAGGCCCGCGCGGCGCAGCATGCGGTCGACGTAGGTGTTCGAGTTGGGGCCCGGCCAGGCGAAGTACTGGGTCGAGTGCGCGTAGCGCCGCTCGCGGACGGCCGCGGTCAGGCGCTCGGCGTCGGCGCCCCGCCACACCCGCAAGACCTGGGTCGGCCCCTCGCCGAAGGGCCACTCGGTCGGGCTCGCGAAGGCGTTGTTGCGCACGAGGTCCTCGGCCTCGACGTGCCAAGCCCCGCCCGTGATCTCCCAGCGGTCCCAGCGCTCCTCGCCCACGGCGTGGACCACGATCCAGGTGTGCACGGCGACGTAGTCGAGCGCGCCGTTCATGCCCCCGGCGAGCAGCGCGGCCTCGGCCTGGGTGGGGTCGAGCGCGGGCAGCTCGGAGGGAGGCCGCGCGGCGAGGAGGTCGCCGACGAGGCACAGCAGGCCCCAGGCGGCGACCGTGTAGGCGATTCGCCGCGAGCGGCGCGGGTTGCGCCGTTTCCAGGCGCGAAAGCGGGAGCGCATGCGCCAAGTCTACTCCCGGCGCCCCGCCCCGCCAGCGTGGCCTCGCCGCCCCTGACTCCCTTCGCGATCCACCGCCGCGCCGCATAAACTAGGACCCTCGGAGGACACCATGCGCGACGCTGCGATCGCTCTCGGGGTGCTGATCCTGGCCTGCGGCTGCCCCGCCTCGAAGCCCACCAAGAACCCCCTCGACCTGTGGAGCGGGCGCTACCAGAGCGCGAAGCTCGAGGTCGAGCTCGAGCTGGACGGCGCGTCCTACACCGGCACCGTCGTCAAGCAGGGCGAGCGCTATCCGCTGACGGCGAAGCCCGCCGGCACCGACGAGCTCGAGGGCCAGTTCACCGTGGGCGAGGAGTCCTTCGCCTGCACCCTGCACATGACGAAGCAGGGGCTGGACTTCACCACCGGCAGCTCGACCTACGTCCTGACGGAGGTGCGGGCGCCGGCGAACCCGCTCGACTCCGGGGGGGACCCCTCGGCCCCCGCGAACCCGCTCGACGCGGGAGGCGGCTCCACGCCAGACCCCAGCCCCGCGCCCC
>JAGQRJ010000614.1 GCA_020425635.1 Planctomycetota bacterium
CCCAGGGTGTAGACGCGCTCGTAGCTCAGGGGCCGCGCGAAGAGCTCGTCGGTGAGGTAGCCCTGCACGTCCGACCAGGCTGCGCGCAGCTCGCGGAGCGCTGCCCTCAGGTCGTCGAGGCCTGCGGCGCGCGGGACCCGCAGCTCTGGCGCGAGGGTGCCGAGCTCGGAGTAGAGCTGGCCGTAGCGCACCACGAGGTCGCCGTAGACGTCCTCGATCAGGCTGCGGTGCAGGGCGCGGTAGTCGTCGGGGTGGGAGACCACGAAGGCCGCGGCCAGCACGTCGCCCACGTAGGCCAGCACGCCGCACTGCCCGGTGTGGATCTCGAACACGCGCAGCGCGTCTTCGAGGCCCTGGACGCCCCAGCCCGAGGTCGTGACCTCGACCCGTGGAGAGAGCCCGCGTGAGACGGCGCGCTCGGAGTATTCGCTCCAGGCCACGTCGGGCCCGCCGAAGTGCAGCGCGAGGTAGCCCTCCAGGGCGAGGTGCAGCGGCAGCAAGCGCAGGCGCTGCGACCCTTCGCGGCGGGCCATGCGCGCGGTGACCCGCGCGGTGTAGGGGCCGAGCCGGAGCCGCGTGCCGTCGCCGCGCAGGAGCTGACCCCCGAAGCTGACCGCGGGCTGGCCCCGCCGTCCCCAGTCGATCACCAGCGCGTGCGGGACGTAGCTGCAGTAGACCGGGCGCGCGGCCTTGCCCGAGGGCTTGCCGCCGAGCTCCACGGCGGTGACGTCCTCGCCGTAGCGCCGCAGCGCCAAGCGCAGGTCCCCGCGCACGTCGTCGCGCAGCAAGGGCACGAGGCGGAAGCCTCCCCACACCTGAGCGGGGGCCAAGCGCAGACCCTGCAAGCTGAGCCCGGGGTGCGTGCCCTTCATGCGCCCCCCCCGACGAACCCGCGGACGCGCGCCTGGAGGTAGGCCTCGAGCTCGGGGAGCTCGGCCGAGCCGTCGACGAAGCGCGCGAAGCCGAGCATGGTCGGGAGGTCCTCCGCGTCGCGGACGCCGACGGTGGGGATCCCCGCGCCGAGGACCCGCGGCTCGTAGTTGCGCGCGTCGAACACCGGGTTGACGTGGATCACCGACACCGCGCGCTCGGGGTCGAGGAAGCGCCGATAGGCCGCCAGCAGCTGCGCGACCGCCCCCGGCGGGTCGTTCTCGAACCCGTCCGACACGATCACGATCAGCTCCGCGCCCCACTCGAGGGCGTCGAGCAGCGGGTCCGCGAGGTTCGTCTGTCCCCCGGGCTGCACGAGCAGCTCGTCGCTGCAGGCCGGGGTCCACAGCGCGCGGTAGTCGCGCGCCGCGCGACGCAGGAGCGTGCTCGCGGCGAGGGCCACCCCCAGAGGCCGGCGGCGCTTCTCGCTGCTGCCCGAGGCCGAGTAGCTGCGGTCGAGGATCGCCGCGACCTTGCCCAGGCGGGCGGGCGCCCTGCGGAGCGCTCGACCCGCGGCGGCGACGAGGGCCTCGCCGTATTCCTCGCGCCGCGCCTCCCGCTCGGCGAGCGGACGCGAGAGCAGGTAGAGCGCGAGCTTGGTGAGCGGCGCGCGGGTGAGGTCGACCTCGACGTTCACGCCCTTGCTGCGCTGAGCCGCCTGCTGCAGGCGCAGCCGCTCGGCCTGGGTGAGGCGCGGCTCGATCTTCTTGAGGAACACCTCGCGCGGGATCTCGTGCTTCTGCGCCAGCCCCTCGGCCACCGTGAACGGGAGCTCGTAGAGCGCCTTCTGGCTGTAGTGCGCCTCGCGAAAGGTGCGCAGCAAGGGCGTCGTGTAGGTGTGATCGCCCCCTGGGCGAAAGAGGAAGGCCCGCAGGTCGACGTCGAGCTTCAGGTGGGCGTGGGCGCTGGCGGCGTTGAGCTTGCTCCGGTACTTGATCGCGTGGAAGGCGGGGTCGGGCCGCGAGGCGAGGTAGTCGCGGATCGTGGCCCGCGCGCGGCGGTTGTTGACCCGCGCCCGACGCAGACGCGTGAACAGGCGGTAGACCCGCTGGGGCGGCAACCCTGCGAGGGCCGCGCGAATCAACGCGTTCTCCTCGGCGCGGAACTCGGCCGGGGTCTCGCGTCCGCTGCGCAAGAGCTGGAACACGATCTGCGCCTGGTTGAAGTGGTTGATCCCGGTGGCGAGGGTCCGCGCATAGAGCGGGCGGTAGTTTCCGAGGATGTACTCGTGCAGGAAGCCGATCGACACGGCCTGGCCCGCGGCGTCGCTGTAGAACTCGTTTTGCCGCGTGCAGGCGAAGCAGGCGTTGATGAACAGCACGAGGTCCTCTCGCGCGACCGTCCGCCTGCGTGCCTGGGGATCGTTCATGGGCGTCCGTACAGGGAAGCGCCCGGGGAAGAGCGGCGCGACTAGCTAGCAAAGCTTCAGAGGCAGAGTTCGGAAGTCACACCCGAGTCCCACGGGCCCTTGAATGCTACGGAGGGCGCTGCGCCCCCACAACCCAAGGAAGTCGGAAGGCCCCGCGACTGTCACGCTGGGTATCCTGCTCCCATGCCCGACGAGCTCCCCCTGCTCCCGCTGCTGGCCGCGGCGCTGACCTTGAACCTGGTGACCGCCGCGGCGTATGCCTGGGACAAGCGCGCCGCGCGCCGCCAGCGCCGACGGGTTCCCGAGCGTGTGCTCCTCGGCCTCGGGGGCCTGGGAGGGTGGCCGGGAGCCTGGCTGACCATGCTCCTCGTCCGGCACAAGACCCAGAAGCTGAGCTTCAAGCTCAAGCTGGGCGCGCTCACGCTGCTCTGGGTCGCCGGCGCTGGAGCGCTGGCCTGGCATGGGCTAGCCGCCGGCTGACTCCGCGCGCTCCAGCGCGGTCACCGGCCCTTCGCGACGCAGCAACAGGTAGGCGAGGGCCGCGATCGAGCCGCAGGCCGCGATCCCCAGCGCGACCACGGCGACCCAGCCCACCGGCCGTCCTTGCCGCTTGAGGTCCGCCGCGGTCCAGCCGAGGAACAGGGTCAACGCCACGACCAGGTCGCAGAAGATCTGGGTCTCGGACCACGTCGCGAAGGGCGGGAAGGCGCTCCAGTAGCCGTCGTGAAGCGCGGTGAAGCTGCTGAAGCCGCCAAAGCCGAGCAGCACCAGCGCGACCCAAGGCTTGAGCGAGCGGGCGCCGGGCGCAGGGTCCATGCGTGCCTCCTCGCGCTCACGGTAACCGAGGCGTCGAGCTCAGCGGTGGCGCCCGTCGCGCTCGTTCCTTTCGCGCTCGCCTCGGCGCGTGCGGGAGGCGCACGAACTCGCGGGCCGTGCGTCTCACCGGGCGCACTGACTGGACCCCCGCGAGCCGCAACGCGTCGCTCTTGAACCGCTTGGGCTTTTCACGGATTTTCCTCAAGTCGACCGGCACGAAACGCAGCGGACGTCGGCTATTGGCGGCACGAGGAGGAACCCGTGCCCCGCCGAGCGACCCCAAGCCGACCCCGCAGCGCCCGCGTCGAGGCGCGCAGCGCAGGCTCGGGGACGACGCGGCGGGTCCCCTGGCTGGCCGTCGGCGGGGTCGCGCTGGCCTTCGGGCTCGGCGCCTTCAGCGGGACC
>JAGQRJ010000615.1 GCA_020425635.1 Planctomycetota bacterium
ATCCAGGGGGAGCTGCTCGGGATCCTGCGCGACCGCGCCCGCAACCGGACCCTGAACCTGCGTGTGATCCTCGAGCTCGGCGCGGACGACACGCCGAGCGCAGCGCTGATCGTCTCCGCCGAGGCCACCGCCCAGCGTGAGCTGCCGATCTACGCGGCCGGCGACGACGTGGGGCACGACGCCCCGACGGCGGCCCTCGCGATCGGCGACACCTGCTGGGTCCACGGCGGTCGGGCCTACGTGTTCATGGGGTCCAAGGCCGGCAAGGGCAAGGTGCTCTTGAGCGGGCTTCGCTTCGGCACCCGGGCCGTGGAGCCCAAGGACGACCAGGCCGTGCACGGGCTGCTGACCCACGACGGCGAGGACGACCCGATCGAGGAGGCGCCCATGTTCACCCGCGGGGGGGAGACCCTGCCGGTGGTCGGTCCGCTCGTGGGCCTGCTGCGCGAGCGCGCGCGCAACCGCCGGGTGAGCCTCCAGGGCGAGCGCACCGCCGAGGGCTTCCGCGCCACCGCGATCCGCGCCGAGGTCACCCGCACCACCGAGCTCAAGGACGACCAACCCATGGGCTACCTCGAGCCCGGGGCCGAGGTGTGGGTCACCGGCGGCCGCGTCTACGTCCAGGTGATCTCCGAGAAGGGCGAGGGCACGGTGGCGGCCCGCGACCTGAGCTTCGGCGAGCGCCCCGCCCCGGGCGTGATCGACGCCCTCCAGGGCAACGACGACTGAGGTCCGACGGAGCAGCCTGCGGAGCTGGTCGAGTGATCACCGTCGCGGGTGGGTCCGAGGTTTCCGCGGGTCGAGGCGCTGGTCGCGGACGAAGTCCTTCAACCGCGTCTCACGCTGAAGCGTTGGGAGACCGGTCTGGACGCTTCACTCGCAGGGGTCGCAACCCGCTACGGGCGCAATCGAGTTGCGTCTTGGGCACTGCCCTTGCGAGACGTCTGGAGAGAGCGCGAGAGAAGAGACGAAAATGAGCACCCCGCGAGCCCTCCCGCTCAGCCTGGGCCTCCTGTATGCCCTGACCGCCCCCGCGCTCGCTCTGGAGGCCGACCGCGGCGCGTGGCGATTCGCAGAGGCCGCCGAGCTCCCGTGGTCGGGCGAGCCCCCGTTCACGATCGAACGCAACGGGTGGACGATCCCGGGAGAGCGCCGTCGCGACCGCGAAGACCGCTGGCTCTATCCGCAGAAGAAGACGCTGATTCGCTACGCCACGCAGGGCGACGTCTACGACGTGGTCTTCCTCGCCGACGCCTACGCCAACGGCTACCGCTACTACTCCGCGCCGACGGCGGGGCACTGGTTCAAGACCAAGCTCCACAGCGTGGGTCAGAACCAGGGCAAAGCCGAGGCGCTCTACAGCGACCTGCTCGCTGCCATGGCCGCCAACCCAGCGCTGAGGAACACGCTGGCCTTGACTCGCTTCGGACGGCTCCGTCAGACACAGGGGAGGCACGAGCTGGCCCGCTCGCTCTACCAACGAGCCGCGGAAGCGGGAGACCCGACGGGCATGACCCTCTACGCGAACTCCCTACGAGCCGCGGGTGAGCCTGCTCCGCGCTGGCGGCCATGGTATGAGCGCGCTGCGCGAGACTCGGTCTACCCCAACCGCGAGGCCGGACTACGCCTCGCGCGCCTCCTCGTCGACGAGGGACGCTTCGACGAGGCACGCGAACTCCGCGTAGGGACCCGCACGCCCCACCACCACCTGCAGCGCCTCGAGCTGCCGCTGACGGCGCTCGAGACCTTCCTCGACGTCCAGTTCGAGGCGGACCTGCGGCGACGCGTGGCTCAGGCCGACCCCGAGCCCACGCTCCTGGTCGCGCTCGCGAGCCTCGTGCGCAGGCAGCCCCACGCAGGGGTCATGCGGGAGGACCTCGAGCGAGGGGAGGACGACTTCCTCAGCCCGAGCGACCGCGCGTCCGCGGTCGCGACCCTCCGTATCTGGGAGGTGTCCGGGGAGGACCGTCTGTCCGCTGAGCGCAGCTGGATCGCGCAGGCGGCCTCCCTCGGAGACGCCGAGGCGCAGTTCTTGCAGGCGCAGCGGCTGCAGCGTGGGCACGACGACCCCCAGCCGGCTGCGCTCGCGCTCCTGCGCCGGGCGGCGACCCAGGGTCACGTGCGCGCTGCCGAGCGCCTGAGGGCGGTCGAGCAGGAACTCCGCGAGAAGGAGGAGAGCTTGCTCGAGGAGCTGAACGGGATCTCTGGCATGCTCCCCGACTGAGCGAGGCCTCCCGCTCGGGCGCGGGGGCCCTCGGGCGTGTATGAAGCAGGTGTGCAGATCGGTGAGTTCCAAGTGCTGTCGGAGCTCGGTCGCGGCGCCATGGCCGTGGTCTACCACGCCCGCTCTCTGCGCACCGGGGCCGACGTCGCGCTGAAGCTGCTGCCCCCAGGCAAGAACGAGCGGCAGCGCGAGCGCTTCCGGCGCGAGGCCGAAGCGCTCCTGATCCTCAACCACCCGCACATCATCGGTGTGCACGGCTTCGGCGAGTTCAACGGCTCGCTCTACCTGGCCATGGAGCTGGTCCCGGGCGAGGGCCTCGACGAGCGCCTCCAGCGCCTGGGCCCGCTCCCGGTGGGCTACGCGGTGGAGCTCTTCGTGCCGCTGGCCAAGGCCCTGGGTCACGCCCACGAGCGGCGGATCCTGCACCGCGACCTCAAGCCCGCGAACGTGCTGATCTCGGCCTCGGGCAAGCCCTACCTCGCCGACTTCGGCCTGGCCAAGGACGCGGACTCGCAGGGCGCCGGCCTCACCATGGAGGGCGCTCTGGTCGGGACCCCGGGCTTCTGGTCTCCTGAGCAAGCGCGCGCCGACCACGGCGCGGTCGGGCCCGCCGCCGACATCTACGGGCTCGGGGCGACGCTCTACGCCGCGCTCACGGGGAAGGCCCCCTTCGAAGGCGACAGCCTCACGGAGCTGATGGTTCAGGTCCAGGACAAGGTCCCCGTGTCCCCCTCCAAGCTGCGGCCCGAGGTCCCCGCGGCCCTGAGCGCGGTGTGCCTGCGCTGCCTGGAGAAGAAGCCCAGCAAGCGCTACGCCAGCGGGGGCGCGCTGGCCACGGCGCTGAGTGAGGCGCTGCGGAGCGCGTCGACCCAGCGGACCGTGGGCCGCAAGGTCGCGGTGCACCTGCTGCTGGGCGCGGTCGTGGTCACGGGCGGGGCGGTGTGGATCACCCGCGGGAGCCCCGAGGCCGCCCCGCGACCCAGCGCTCCGACCCCGCCACCCGCGACCACGACGCCGGAGCCCACGAGCCTCCAGCAGCTGCTCGAGCGAGGGCGAGCCGCGCTGGAGCAAGAGGACCCAGGGGCCGCGCGCGACGCCTTCGCCGCGGCCCTCGAGCTCGACCCGGACGACCCCCTGGTGCGGCTGGGCCTGGGCGAGGTCGCCCTCCAGGAGAAGGACGACTTCGCCGCGATCGACCACCTCAGCGCGGGCCTCGCGGCGCTGCCCGACGACGTGCGGGGGCTCGTGAGCCGAGGGCTCGCCTACGGCCGACTGGGGCGGCGCGAAGAGTCGCGACGTGACCTGGAGCGGGCGCTGGCCCTCGACCCGCGCGACGGGCGAGCGCAGCGGACCATGGGAGTGCTCCTCGCCCTGGGGAAGGAGCTCGACGAAGCTCTGGAGCACTTCGACCGGGCGCTCGAGGTCTTCCGCGACGGCCCCCAGCGGACCGAGGTGCTGCTCGACCGCGCGCTGACCTTCCTTCAGCTCGAGCGCTACAGCGACGCCGAGACCGACCTGCGCGCGGCCCTCGAGCTCGACCCGCAGGCCGAGGCCGCCCACTACTTCCTCGGGGCCTGCGCCTTCGAGCAAGCGCGCTGGACCGACGCCGTGAGGGAGTTCGAGGTCGCTCTGCAGCGCCTCTCGGTCACCGACCCCCGCTACGGGCTTGCGGAGGAGCGGCTCGCCCAGGCTCGCGCCCGGCTCGGCCGCTGAGCCCCCCGCGCCCGCGGGCGCTGCGATTCCGCCACTCGGCATGCGGTGGCGGTCACCCAATTCGCCACGGGCCCCCAGATTCGGGAACGAAGGGGCAGCGCGGCGGGACCTGGGCGTAACGCGCCTCCGCTCGAGCGCCGCGGCCGTCGGCGCAGGGCTTGCACGTCAGCGCGACGTGAGAGATATCCGCCTGACCCTGCTCCTGCTCTTGGCTGCCGGTCTGTCGATCGCCGGCTGCTCGTCCAACGCGGGGCGCTCCCCGGCTGCGGCGACCGCCGCGCCGACGACGAGCGCGGCGGCGGCCGTCCCCTCGACGGGAGGGAGCGGCCCTGCCCCGGTCGCCCTCGCTCCGGGCGGCGGCCTCACGCCCGCCTTCGAGGACGCCGTCGCGCGCCGATTCGCGCCGCAGCTGCGCTACACCGCCTACTACAACGACGGCAACACCTCGAAGCAGAACCGCAACGAGGACTTCTTCCCCATGGGCGTGCAGTCCCTGCTGCGGGAGCTCGCCAGCGGGCAGGCGCGGGTCGTGGTGCTCACGGGCATGCACGACGACCTCCCCGCGGTCACGGCCTCCGCTCCGCTCACCCGCTCGGTGCAGCTCACCGACGTCCTCGACGGCTACCCCCGCTTCATGGTCGGCGACGCGCCGGGCACGGCCCCGCTCTACACCCACGTCTACGAAGACCCCGCGCAGCGCAGGCTGGCCGCCGACCGCTCGGGTGAGCTCGTCGTCTACGTGGAGTACTTCGTGTTCTACGCCTACGACCGCTCGGAGATCGAGGTCTTGGGGATCCTGCCCACCCCAGGCTCGCGAGACTTCACCGGGCACCGGGGTGACTGGGAGCACACCGGGTTCTCGATTCGGCTGCGCCTGGGGCCCGGCGGGGTGCTCAGCGGGGGCCAGGTCGAGGAGGGCACCTTCCACGGGCACACCAAGGCCTACCGAGCCGACCGCCGAACCCTCGAGTTCGTCGACGACGCGGGCCAGGACGACCCCCTGGGCGACCACCCGGTGGTCTACGTCGCCCAGGGCAAGCACGCGTCCTACCCCCAGGCGGGCGAGTGGCACGACCCGAACACCCCCGCCTGGGTCGCCGATCACACCGACTTCTTCCGCGGCAACGGCGTGTGGATCGACGGGTGGACCGTGCCGCTCATGAACCTCGAGCGCGCGAGCGCGAACCCCGCCGAGTTCGCCTCGGCCGAGCTCTTCGCCTTGATCGCCGCATCGCCCTCCAGCGTCTACACCGTGAACCTCAGCGACTGGACGCAGTATCGAGGGCGCTGGGGCCGCGACCTGCAGCTGGGCCCGCTGCACGTGGGCCTCTCACCGACCGGGCCCAAGGCCAAGTCGTCCTACGGTCGCTTCGGCGGCAACCATCGCTCCTGGATCGACGCCAAGCGGCGCTACAGCCGGCTCACGGTCTACGTCGACCAGGGGATCACGATCCCGCGCGCGAGCCCCGTCCCGCTTCCGATCCGCTGAAGCGGCGGGGCGGTCAGCGGGGGAAGAGCTGCGCGAAGCGCTCGGCGTCGGCGCGCAGCAGGTCGAGGTCGGGGTCGGTGCGCGCGTGGTCGAAGTGCGCGGCGCAGAAGCGCTGCATGCCCTTGAGCTCGGCCTCGTGCGCCGGAGAGAGCCCCTCCTCGGCGAGCATGGCCTTGCGCGACCTCGACCGGCGGGCGCCGAGCGGATTGCCCCTTCCAATCACGAACCGCCGTGGGAACCTCAGGGCATGAAGGATCTGTTGTTCCCCCTGGCCTTTCTCGGCGTGTGGGTCCTGCTGCAGGCCGTGATCCTGCCCAGGTTCGGCGTCCCCACCTGAATGTCGAACGCGTGCGCCGGGGACCGGCCACCGACGACGCCACCGCCCAGGACCGACTCGGAGGGCGGGCTCTGATCCAGGCGAGGCGCCGCGTCCCGCGGGCCTACTCCTGGGGCAGGCGCTCCAGCGCGGCGCGGAGCCGAGGGTCGGAGTTCGGCGGCAAGCCCAGGCGCCGCGCGCTCCGCGCGTCGTCGCGGGCGCCTTCGCGGTCTCCCTGCGCCAGCCGGCAGGTGCCCCGCCGCACGTAGCTGCTGGCGTCCTCGGGCTCCGCGGCCAGCACGCGGGTGAACTCGGCGCCCGCCTCGGCATAGCGCCCCAGGCTCTGCAGGCACATGGCGCGCAGCCGGATCAGGCTGGGATCCAGCTGCGTTCCCAGGCTTCGCGCGGCGTCGAAGTCCTCCAGCGCGCCGGCGGGGTCGGGCTCGGGCAGGTTCAGGCGCCCCAGCCCGCGCTGCGAGCGCAGGCTCGCGTCGTCGGGCGAGAGGGCGATCCCGCGGTCGGCCGCCTCGACCGCCTCGGCGAAGCGCGCCTCGAGCAGGAGCGCCTGGGTCAAGAGCGGCCAGGCCTGCGCCA
>JAGQRJ010000616.1 GCA_020425635.1 Planctomycetota bacterium
GGTAGGCGGAGATCCCCTCGAGCCCTGCGGAATGCACCTTCGCGATCGCCATGAACACCTCCTCGTCGAGGCCTCACTGGACTGCTTCGCGGCGCAGACGGCAACCCGAAAGTTCGTGTTTTGTTGGCGTCGTTCGCGTGCGGCTCACGCCCTCGCGCACAAGGCGTGGAGCCGCCTGCTCGGCGCCGCGCCGCAAGCGAGTTTCATGCCTCGGGGGGCCGCCGAGCCCTTCCTGCGGATCGTGGCGACGCGGGTCGAGCTGGAGCGACCGCGTTCGGGCGGACGATCCCTGGCGGAATGTGCACGCAGGAACGGGAATGTCCGCCAACCTCGACTCGCGGAAACAGCCCTGCCACGAGTTAGGCCATGGCGGGCCGCTCGCTTTGGGCGACCCTGAGAGAGGGACTCCATGGCTCACCCGATTCCCCACGCGTCCACCCCGCCCGAGGACGCGGTCCAGGCGCACGTCGTGAGCCGAGGGTGCGCAAACCACCCCGCCCAGCTCATGAGCCGCAGCTGCTCGGCGTGCCACAGGCCCCTGTGCGACGCCTGCGTGACGGTGACCGACACGCCGATCTTTCAGCGCGCGTTCCTGTTTCGCTCGTACCGCGGGATCTTCGCCTACTGCGCGACGCCCTGCCGGGCAATGCGCGAGCAGAGCGCGCTCTACGAGCGAACCCGCAGCCTGCACCTGAAGTTGGCCCTTGGCCTCGGCGCGCTGGGGTTGCTCGCGCTCGTGATCCCGCTGATCCTGCTCGCGGTCGCGACGGTGACGCTGCGCTAGCCGCCTTGGCGGCCAGCAGCAGCGCGCTTCACGCCTGGGGGCGGGGCGCCCCTGCGGGTTCGGGATCTGCTCCTGCTCAGTTCGTCTGCGGTGCCCGCACGAGGAACGTGGCGCTGGTGAAGTTCATTCCGTGATACGAGGTCGCGGTCGCCGGCGCTGGCTCGAGGACGTGTGCGATCTGCCCCGCGTTGAAGAACGCCTCGCTCGTCAGCCGGTCTTGCGGGGGAGCCCCCGCGGAGGGGTGCTGCCCGTAGAGGACCTCGCCGATTCGGTAGCGGTTCTTGCCCTGGGGGTTGTAGACGTAGAGCGCCGCGTCTCCGGGCTCGAGCTCCCGGCTGAGGGTGTCGAGGGTGTTGCCTTGCGCGTCTCGCACGTCGAGGGTCAGGCGTTGCTCGGGGAGCATGTGAATCACTCGGTGCTCCCCGGGAGCCAACTCGAGCGACGCGTCGCCCAGCGCGATCCGCAGGCCCACGTCGGTGCCATTGTCCAGCAGCAAGCGCACCGTCGTGTCGAGGTCAGAGACCCCCTCGGGTCCGTAGACCCACGTGACGGACACCTCCTCCGTGAGGAAGTCGCGGTCACGTCGCTCTTCGAGCACGTTCGACTCACGGAGCGCACAGACCCCCACGGGGATCCCGATCGCCAACGCAACGACTCCAAGGCCCAGTCCCAATCGAGTAGCGGTCATACGACACCTCCTTCGCCCCTCTCGTCCGCAACCGCCGTTCCAGGCAGTCCTATCCAGTGAGTGGCCCGATTTCCAGGGGCGAGGGCGAGGAACCGTCGACCGAGGACAGGTTGCCGATTGCGTCCCGTTTCGTCCCAGAAGGCCTCACTCCACTGGGCCCGTACGAGCTCCTGGGGTGGGGTCAGGCCTCGGCAGGGCTCCGGGTGGTGTGATTCCTGCAAGGATTCGCACGCAGCTGCGACCGAGCGCGCGGACCCGGATTCGCTCCCGCCAGGGACGCGCACCCACGGAAGGCGAGGGACGTGCCCCAGGTCCAGCTCCTCGGTCGATCCCGTCGGCCCGCCCGCTGCTCGTATTGCCACGACGACTCGGAGGCGGTCGAGCGCTGCTGCCCCGGCTGCGGCACGTGGACGCACGCCGACTGCCACCACGAGCTCGGCCGCTGCCCCACCGTGGGCTGCACGGGGCGCACGCCGCGGGTCGACGAGGACAGCACCTGGAGCGACGTCGACGCGGCCCTCGCGCGCCTGCGGACTCGCCGCCCGCTCGGCGACGCCCGCCCGGTCCCGGACCCCTCCCACGACGCGCCCCTCCTGCAGTGGGCGGCGCGGGCGGAGCCTCCCGCGGGGGCCTGGCTCTCCCGCATGGGTCGCTACGCGAGCCTCGCGATCCAGGGGGCGGTCTACCTCACGGTCTGGACGGCGCTGGTGTATGCCCTCGCCGCCCCCCAGCTCGCGCAGCGCCCGGGGGTCTATGGCTTCCTCTGGGAGGGGTTCCTGAGCAGGCCGGCGTTCTATCTGCTCGTGGGCGCGCTTCCGGCCGCGATCCTGATCGGTGCGCTCCTCGCCGGGGTGCGCGCAAGCTGCCGCTTGGTGGGGTCTTGCCTGGCGCTCCCGTCGCTGAGCCGCAGCCAACCGATCCCGGCCCGACTGCGCCTGGGGAGTCGCATGCCCAGCGGGCGGGTCCAGCTGCACCTGACCCCGGTCGAGGGCGGGCCGCCGATCCCGCACCCTCTGCGCCGCGTCTGGGTCCAGGCCTCGCAGCTCCCCGGCTGGACCGCGAGGCCGCAGGCGGTGCTGCTCTACACCGCGCCGACCGCCCCGAGTCGGATCCTGCTCGAGAGCCTTCGAGGGAGCCTCGCGTTCGTTCGGGTCGAGCTCGCGTGAGGTCGGGCTTCAGGCCTCGGGGGGCGGGGCGTCGACGAAGGCGCGGTGCAGGGCCTGGACCGCGCGGGCGCGTTGGGCGGCGGGGAGGGTCCAGGCGAGGTTGCGCCCGCTGGGGGTCAGGGCGCTGGCTGAGGCCTCGACCCCTGCGTCGCGGAGGGCGGCGAGGGCGCGCGCGTCGAGGGCTGCGCGGTCGCGGGGCCCGCCGAGGAGGGTG
Organism: Planctomycetota bacterium; assembly: GCA_020425635.1. GTDB lineage: Bacteria > Planctomycetota > J058 > J058 > J058 > JAGQRJ01. The sequence continues at coordinate 2,853 of JAGQRJ010000616.1, forward strand.
ACGCGCACGACGCCGGGGGCGGAGCTGACCCACA
>JAGQRJ010000617.1 GCA_020425635.1 Planctomycetota bacterium
CTCGGGGGCCGCCGCGCCCTCGCTCGCGACCCCGGCGCCGCTCACGAGCAGCAGCGGACGCGCGTCCTCCACCCCCAGCGCGCGGCGGGCCTCCGCGCGGGGGAGGCGCTCGTGGGGGTCGCGCACGAGCCAGGGCGCCGTCCGCAGCGCGCGCGGATGCTCGGCGAGCGGGGCGTCCTCCCCGGGGATCAAGAGCAGCTCGAAGTGCTCGGCGAAGTCCCGCAGGCCGTAGCGCGCGACGTAGTCGGGGTTGAGGTCGCGGTGGACCCAGACCCGCGGGCGCTCGAGCAGAGGGATCCGGGCGGCCAGCTCGCCGCCGAGCCCGCGGGGAAAGCTGTCGACGACCAGCGCGTCCCAGTCGGGCTCGTCGAGCGCGCGCCACACCGCGCGCGCCTGCGCCTCGCGGGAGAGCCGCGCGGGGATCGTCCGCAGCTCTCCGAGGGGGCCGAGCTCGCGCAGGCCGTCGACGCGCTCGGCGAAGGGGCTGTTGACCAGGAGGCGCACCCGCAGGCCCCGGCGGACGGCGGCGCGGCCCAGCGCCAGGCCGCGGACGAGGTGGCCCCAGCCTCCGCCCAGGGCATAGATCAGGAGCCGCACTAGCTGGCCCCCATGTCGTGCTCGAAGTCGGTGTCGCGCTCCACCGCGAAGGCCTCGCCGTCGGCCTCGGTGAAGTCGACCGGGTCGTCGAGGTCGCGGGCGTGGGCGTGGCCCCACTCACCGCGCCCGTAGCTCCCGTAGCCCTCGTAGTAGGCGTAGGCGTAGAAGTAGGGGTCGTCGCCGAAGTCGTCGTCGAAGTCACCGTCGAAGTCGTCGTCTCTGCCCCGGGCGCGTGAGCGGCGCGGCGCGGGGGGGCGGATCTTCGCCCCCAGCTTGTCGCGGGTGCAGTGCACGCAGTGCTCCTGGCCTCCGGGCGACTTCACGTGCTTGAGGCAGATCGGCTTGCCGCACTGCAGGCACTCGGTCTGAGCCTCGCGCCCGCAGCGGTGCTTGAACAGGAAGCCGGCGGTCTCCTCGCAGCCGCTCACCGCGGCCTCACTTGCCCGAGGCCTGGATTTGATAGAGCAAAGCCAGGCGCTGGCCCTCGTCGAGCGCGTCGAAGCCGAGGGCTACGAAGGCCAGCCCGCTGACCGGGTCGTGGGTGGCGTAGCGCGTCTGATCCTGGGCGTCGCGCAGCGAGGTCTTGCCGCCGTCGACCTTGACCTTGTAGAGGTCTCGCTCCTGGGGGTCGCGGATCACCCAGCCGTAGTCGCGGCGCTTGATCTCGCACAGCTGCTCGTCGCGCTCGTTCTCGAGCTTCCAGTCGCCGTCGGCCTGCTGGCGCAGGCTGAACAAGGTCCGCTCCTGGCTGGCGTCCTTGACCTTGAAGTGCCCGTCCGAGAACTTCACGTAGCCGAGCACGAGGTCTTGCGGGTCGCGGAGCTTGACCTTGCCGTCCTTGGCCTTCAGGCGGAAGCGCTCGACCTCGTTCGCGTCGACGACCTTCAGTCCGTCGTCCATGCGCTTGAGCTCGAAGGCCGTCGCCCCGGCGCCGTCCTTGATCTTGATCCGCTCGGCGAACGCACCGCCGCCGCCCGCCGCGCCGCCCTGGGGGGCGGCGACCGTCGCGCTGGAGCTGCTCTGGGGGCAGCCCGCACAGAGCGCGAGCAGCAGCCCCGCGAGCAAAGGTCCGTGGTTCATGATCACCCCCCCTTGGCGCCGCCTGCGCTCTCGGGCGAAGGTAGAAGGCCCAGAGGGGGCTGTCAAACCGTGCTCGTCTACGCGTCCTTCGACCCCTTCCCGGCCCCCAAGGGCGCGGCCACGCACATCGAGGCCTTCGTCTCGCGGCTGGCCGAGGCCTACGGACCCTGGCACTTGCTGACCGTCGCCCCCAGCCCTGGGACGGTGGCCGGCCACGCCCTGCCCTCGAGTGTGACCCACGTCGCGCTCCCGACGCCGGGGGGGACCCTGATCGAACGCGTGCTCGCCTTTCGCCGCGAGCTGCTGCGCTGGTGGGGCGGGCGCCGCGCGGAGGTGGTCCACGTGCGCTCGATCTTCGAGGGCTATCCGCTGGCGCGCGGGAAGGGGCGGCTCTGCGAGCGCCTGGTCTACGAGGTCAACGCGCTCCCCTCGATCGAGCTCAAATACCACTACCCCGCCGTGGCCGAAGACCGCGAGCTGCTCGTCAAGCTCGAGGCCCAGGAGCAGCGCTGCCTCGAGGCGGCGGACCTGCTCCTGACCCCGAGTCAGGTCACCGCCGACCTGCTCGCGGAGCGCGGGGCGCCCCGCGCGCGGATCCGGGTGATCCCCAACGGGGTCGACCCCCAGCGCTTCGCCTGGCGGGCGCCTCGCCCCTGGGGCGCCGAGGGTCCGCGCCTGCTCTACGCGGGGACGCTCTCGGCGTGGCAGGGGGTGCACGTGGCGCTCGAGGCCCTGGCGCTCTATCGCCGAGACCTCCCGGCGCGGCTGACCGTGGTCGGCCCCGGGCGCAAGCGCCAGCGGCGAGCGCTCCTCGAGCGCGCCGCGGCCCTGGGGGTCGAGGCCGCGCTGGAGCTGCTCCCCTCGTGCACCCAGTCGGAGCTGCTGGAGCTGCACCACGCCTGCGACGTGGTGCTCGCCCCGCTGATGCCCAACGACCGCAACCTGATCCAAGGCTGCTCGCCGCTCAAGGTGATCGAGGCCATGGCCGCCGGGACCCCGCTGATCGCGAGCGACCTCCCCGTGGTCCGCGCGCTCGCCGACGACGCCAGCGCCCTGCTGGTGCGCGCCGGCTCGGCCAAGGCGATCAAGGACGGGGTGCTGCGCCTGGGAGCCGAGCAGGGCCTGGGCGAACGCCTGAGCCGGGCCGCCCGCGCGCGGGTCGAGGGCGCGTTGACCTGGGAGCGCGCGGGGCGAGCGCTGCTCGAGGCCTACGCCGGGCTGCTGAGCCGCTGAAGCACGGCCCGCAAACTGGCCTCCTCGGCCGCTGGGTGGAAGCGCTCGAGCACGCGCGCGCGGGCCGCCGCCCCGATCGCCGCGCGCTGCTCGGGCGCGAGCGCGAGCAGCTCGAGGGTGCCCTCCCCCAGCCGGTGCAGCTCGTGACGCCCGATCACGAACCCGCTGACTCCGTGCTCGATCGCCTCGGGGATCCCGCCGGCGTCGCTGGCGAGCACGGGGAGCCCGCAGGCCATGCTCTCGAGCAGGGCGTTGGGCAGCCCGTCCCAGAGCGAAGGGTGCAGGAACACGTCGGCCAGGCGCAGGTGCGCGGCGACCTCGGCGGGCGCGTCGAGCTGCCCGCTGATCACGATCCGCGCGGCGGCCTCGGGGAAGTCCGCGGCGAAGGTCGCGAGCTTCGCGCGGTCGCTGGGGCGGACCTCACCGATCACGAGCAGGCACGCCGGACGCTCGCGCTGCACCGCGCAGAGCGCCTCGAGCAAGAACGGAAAGCCCTTCTTCTGGCGCAGCTCCCCCGCGAAGGCGAGCACGGCCTCGCCGGGCCGGATTCCGAGCCGTTCGCGCAGCCCGGCGGGCGGCGGCCCAGGGGCGAAGGTCTCGGCGTCGACGGTGTTCGGGACCACCTCGAGCTGTGCGTCGCTCCCGAGGATCGCCGTGACCTTCCTGGCCATGGCCTGGGAGACGCAGGTCACGATCCGCGCGCGCTGGAGCGTCCACTGCAGGCGCGCGAAGTCGCCGGGGGGAAACACCGCGCGGTCTATGTCGTTGCCCCGGGCGCTGACCGTCGAGGGCAGCCCCTGCTGCTCGGCGAACAGCACCGCGGCGAACCCAGGGGTCGTCGCGTAGTGGCCCCACACGGCCTCGAACGCGCGCTGCGCGTGCAGCCACTCGAGCACGTTGAAGGTGTGCTGCAAGGAGAAGTCCTGGCTGGCGTAGAGCCCCAGCCGGTGCAAGGTCGCGCCCGCGGCCTCGGGGTGCACCGCCCCGGCGTCCACGGTCTCGAGCGCCCCCGGGGGCAAGGTCTTGGTCCAGGCGAGCACGTCGACCTCGGCGCCCACCCGCGCCAGGCTCCCGGCGAGGCGGGCGGCGCTGCGCGCGAGCCCGCCCAGGTCGGGGGGGAAGCGCTCGGTGAGCATCAGCAGGCGCGTCATGGGAGCACCAGCAGGCGTCGCGCGGGGGGGCGAGCCGCGTCGAGGGCCGCCTGCAGCCGCTGGTTCTCCCCGGTGAACAGGTCGCAGCGGTGGCAGTGGGGCAGCATGCGCCCGGCGAGGAAGCTCCGGCGGACCTCGGCGTAGGCCTCGCCGCCGAGGACCTCGGCCACGGAGCTCTGGCGCAGGTTGCCCAGCGCCGGGCTCGCGTTGGCGGTCATGCAGCAGAGGAAGACGTCGCCGTTCCAGGCGACGAAGGTGTGCAGCCAGGGGGCGTAGCAGGGCCGGCGCTCGTGGTAGCCCCGGGCGTAGCGCCCGAGCTTGGCGTAGGCCAGGTCGTCCGCGCTCGTGCCGTAGGGGTAGACCCGCTCCGGGGGGCAGGGGAAGCCCAGCGCCTCCCGGGCTTCGCGCGCGGCGGGCGCGACCTCGGCGTTGAACAGCTCCAGCTGCTGGCGCGAGAGCCGCTGCTCGGCGAGCCCGTCGACGGGCATCGGGATCAGGTCGACCGCGCCCAGCTCGCCGGCCAGGCGGACCATGTCGGGCAGGCGCCGGAAGGTGTCGGGCATGAGCACGAAGTTGATCCGCAGCTTGAGCTTGCTCCCGCGTCGGTCACGTTCCCGCGCGATCCAGCGGATCGCGCGCACGCTGCGCTTGAAGGCCCCCGGCCGCCCTCGCACGCGGTCGTGGAGCTTGCTGCTCGGCCCGTCGAGCGAGATCGAGACCGCGTTGAGCCCGGTCGCCACCAGCCGCTGCGCGCGCTCGCGGTCGAGGAGCGTGCCGTTGGTGGTCATGTTCACCTTCAGCCCGCGCGCGACGCCGTGGGCGAGGAGCTCGAGCAGGTCGGGACGCAAGAAGGGCTCGCCCCCCGACACGTGCAGCTTCTGGCAGCCGTGCGCCGCGAGCTCGTCGATCACCCTCCGCCACTCCTCGAGGGTCAGCGTCTGCTCGTGGGTGGTCTTCCAGTACTCGCACATGCGGCAGGCCAGGTTGCAGCGCGAGGTGACCTTGAGCTTGGCGTCGCGCAGCAGCGGCGTCTCCGCCGCCAGCGCGGCGTCCAGCGGGGTCGGGTCCTCGAGCAGGTCGGCCAGGCGGTGCATGCCGGGATCGTAACGCTCGAGGAGCGTGAGGTCAGACGGCGTGGGTCTCGGCAGGAGGGGTGGCGTCGAGGCTGGGTGTTGACCAGACTGCCTCGGTGGATCGAGTCGGCCCGTATCGGATCGTGGGGGAGGTCGCCCGGGGTGGTATGGGCGTGGTCCTGCGCGCCTTGGATCCCGCTGGGCAGGCGGTTGCCCTCAAGCTCCTGCAGCTCAACGACGACCCAAACGCGCGCCGGCGATTACAGGTCGAGGTCGCCTCATTGAGCCGCCTACGTCACCCGAACCTCGTCCAGATCCTCGACGCTGGCGAA
>JAGQRJ010000090.1 GCA_020425635.1 Planctomycetota bacterium
CCCGCGAGCGGGCGGCGCTGCCTGCGGGACGGGTCGAGGCCGGCCCCGGGGGGCTGACCCTGCGCCTGCGCGACGGGAGCCTGGTCCACGCCGCGCCCGGGACCGCGCTCACGCTGACGAACACACGCGCGCTGCGCCTGCACCGGGGACGCGCGCGCTTCTCCGTCGTCTCCGACCCCGCCCGCCCGTTTCGCGTGGAGACCCCACGCGCGCCGGTGCGCGTGCGAGGGACGGTGTTCGACCTACAGGTTGAGGAGGTCTTCGTGGCAGGTACGGGAATCAAGGCGGCAGGGCTCGCGGTCGTGGTGGGCGTCTCGGTGTTCACCGGCGCCGTGCTCTTCGGCGAGGGCGGCGACGCCGTCGAGGTCAGGGCCGGTCAGGCCGCGCTCGCCGACGGCAAGGGGGTTCGCCGGGTGAGCCCCGACGCCCAGGCGCTGGAGCGAGCCCAGCTCGCCCAGCGCGAGGCGGAGGCCGAGGGCGCGGCGCTCCGCGCGCGCACGGCAGAGCTCGAGCGGGAGGCCGCCGACCTGCGGGCGCGCGTCGCCCAGCTCGAGGCCCAGCTCGGGGCGGAGACCCCGACCGCGCCTGCGCCGGAGGCGGGGGCGCCCCCTCCCACGCGGCGCCGGGTGTTCACCTTCGGCGACTCGAGCGCGGAGCGCGGGGCGCTCGAGACCCTCGACTGGCAGACCCCCGCCGAGGCGGTGCAGACCATGGTGCCCCTGCTCACCCGCGTTCACGCGGCCCTCGTGGCGGGGGAGACCCCGGATCAAGAGCTGCAGGTCGCGATCTACAAGGCGAACTCCAAGCTCGTCGAGGCCTACCTCGAGGTGCGCGGGAAGCTCCCGACCCACGCCCAAGGCAACGGGGAATACGCGCACCCGGCGTTCATGGCCAACCTCGTCGACGCCTACCTCGAGAGCGCCGGGCAGCCCCTCGACGAGGGGCAGCGCGCGCAGATCGAAGCGCTCGGGCGAGCGTACGACGCCGCCTGGGCCCAGGCTCAGCTGGGCTACGGCGAGCAGACCGTCACCTCGCGCAAGCTCTACGACGAGCTCGTGCTGAAGGCGGAGTTCCGCGCGGGGCTCGACCGCCTGCTGAGCGGCGCGCAGCTCGCGCTCCTCGGCGACGAGGCGCTGAGGCACGTGAGCGGCATGGACCTCTTCTCCCCCGTGCTCGTGTTCTCGGCGTCGGCCAAGGTCCTGCCCGGAGCCGACGAGGCGAAGCTGCTCGAGCAGCTCCAGGGCACCCTCTCCTCCCTGGGGGTGGAGCTCGCGCTCCCTGGGGTCGATCGGGTGCTCGCCGACTGGCTCGCGGCGGCGGCCGGCCCGCCGGTGGCAGAGGGCCAGACCTGGAGCTACACCCTGGCCGACGGCTTGCGCGCCCTCGACGCCCAGGCCGCCGCCTTCGAGCAGCTCACCCAGCTCGCCCTCCCCGACGAGCAGCGGGCCGCGCTGCGCGACGCGAGCTGGGTCGTGCTCCCGCGCCTGACCTCCCCTGAGTAGGGGGCGGGCAGCGGCCGCTACCGCTGCTGTCCCCGGGGCGTTAGCCTTGGGCCCAGGAGGGCGTATGGAGGAAGACCGGGGCATGCTGGAGGCGTCCCGCGCGGGACCCGCGGCGAGCGCCAGCGCCCCGGCGGCCACGGTGCTCGTGGTCGAGGACCAGCACATGGTCCGCCAAATGACCGCGCGCTTGCTGCGCAGCAAGGGCTACGTCGTGCTCGAGACCGCGGGAGGCCACGAGGCGCTCGAGCTCGAGGGGCGCCACCCCGGTCCGATCGACCTCCTGCTGACCGACGTGTTGATGCCGAAGATGAGCGGAGAGGAGCTCGCCGTCGCGTTCTCCGCGCGGCGCCCCGCCGTGCGCGTGCTCTTCGTGTCGGGCTACAGCGCGGAGGCCCTCCCGACCCAGGGCGCGCCGCTCGCGGTGGCGTCCGACTTCCTCAGCAAGCCCTACTCCGTGAAGGAGCTCCTGCTGCGCGTCCGGCGGCTCCTCGCTCAGAAGGACTGACCGAGGCCGAAGTAGTATTCCGGGTCGACCTCGTCGGTCTCGTCGATGCGAAAGCCGACGTCGAAGCGCAGGGTCACGTTGGTCACCCCGAACACGTCGACGAAGCAGCGGAAGCCGAACCCCGTCCCGAGTTTCCAGTCGTCGGCGGCGCGGATCACGCGATCGACGCTGCGGCCCACGTCGCCCGCGTCGAGGAACAGCACGAGCTGCAGCTTGCGCAGCCAGCTCAGCCACATGAGGTTCAGGTCCATGTCGGTGAACACGTGGTGCCGCACCTCGGTGCGCAGCACGAACAGCGCCCGGTCGACGAAGCGACTGGTCTGCACCCCGCGCACCGCGCCCTCTCCGCCGGCGTCGAGCAGGCGCTGGGTCGGCACGTCGGTGCCCTCGATCTGACCGAGGATCACCTCCGCGCCGATGTGGCTCCCCCGCCACAGCCGCGAGACGATCGAGGCGCCGCCGGCCATGGACAGGAAGCGAAACTGGGTGCCGAACAGCTTGTCCGAATACTCCGCGCCGAAGCCGACGCCGAAGCCGAAGGTCGGGTCGACGCTGTATTGCCGGGTGTCGAAGCCGAAGCTCGCGCCGGTGCTCACCAGGGTCCCCTCGGACTCCACGAGGGTCGTCCGATTGCGGAGCACACCGCTGTTGACCTGCTGCGCGGTCGCGCTGAGCTTGATCCCCGCGGCGAAGCTGCGCTCGTCGATGAAGAAGCCGAAGCCGTGGCCGTAGCTGAGGGTGAACCCGCGCTCGTCCTCCTGGTAGAAGCCGTCGAACAAGATCCGGTCGGCGTAGCTGCGGAAGGGGAAGAGGGTGATCCCCGCCTCGACCTCGTTGCGGTTCCCGCCGTTGAGGTCGACGCGGGCGTTGAAGCGGTTGAGGAGGAACTTGGGCCAGCGCGGCCGCTGGTCGTCTCCGCGGAAGTTCTCGGCGATCCGGTAGCCGGGGTCGAGCCGGATCGAGCTGAACAGGCCGCCGTCGGTCACGAGCTCGACCTGCCCCGAGTGCCCCTTGCCGTCCCACACGCCCTGCACGGGCTGGCCGTCGGGCCCCTCGCCCTGGACCACCACGGGCTCCCCAACCTGGGAGACCCGCTCGTCGCCTTCTCGGCGCACGGTCACCCGGACCCGCGTGCCCCCGCCGGGCAGCTCCTCGAGCGTCTCGATCTCCTCGATCGAGAGGTTTTGATCGGGGATCGGGCCCAGCCACAGCTCGAAGAACGCGTCGTCGAGCTCGGCGGAGCGTTCGCGCGCGCGCGCGCGAAACCCCTCGGCCTCTTCCTCGGAGCCCAGGGTGTCGCGCACCAGGGCCTCCAGGGCCTCGGGGCTGAGCTTGTCGCGGAGCTTCTCGAGCAGCACCCGCCCGCGCTGCCTGCGCCACAGCGAGCGCGCGAAGGCGTCGGGCACGCTGACCCAGTTCTCGTAGAAGTAGCCGAAGTAGACGCCTGAGTCGGGGAACTTCGGCGCCCGCAGCAGGCGATCGACGGTGGGGATCCAGTCCAGCCAGCCGAGGGCTTCGCGAATGTCGCTGCCCTCCAGCCCGCCTCGCCGCTGGGCCCAGGTCTGCACCGCGTACCAGGCCAGGGCCTCCGTGACCCAGTCGCGGTCGCCGCCGAGGTCGACGCGCTCGAGGTCCTGCCGAATCAGGCTCTGCATGGTGCCGCGCCAG
>JAGQRJ010000618.1 GCA_020425635.1 Planctomycetota bacterium
CTCGGTCTCGGTCTCGGTCTCGGTCTCGGACTCGGACTCGGTCTCGGACACGGTCTCCGTCTCGGGGGTCCTCGCCCGGCTCTACACTGGGGGACATGCCCGTCGACCCTCCCGCTCCCGCCGCACCAGACCCGTCCTCGGGTCTGGGCTACGTGCCCCAGCTCGACGGCCTGCGCGCGCTCGCGGTCGGGGCGGTGCTGATCACCCACTTCCTGCCCGGCACCGAGCTCACGCGCCGGGTCGACTGGGGGGTGATCGGGGTGCGGCTGTTCTTCGTGCTCAGCGGGTTCTTGATCACGCGGATCCTGCTCGACGCGCGCGCGCAGAAGGACGCCGGGGCCCTGACCCTCGGTCGGGCCTTCAAGACCTTCTACCTGCGGCGGGTGCTGCGGATCTTCCCGATCTACTACCTGACCGTGCTCGTCATGGCCGCGGCCAGCCCCACGATCCGTGAGCAGGCGTGGGTGTTCCTGCTCTACCTGCAGAACCTGAAGTTCGCCTGGGACGGCGCCTACGGGGTCGCCCCGCACTTCTGGACCCTCGCGGTCGAGGAGCAGTTCTACCTGCTCTGGCCGGCGGTGGTGCTCCTCGCTCCGCGGCGCGCGCTGCTCGGGGTCGTGCTCGGGCTGATCCTGGCCGGCCCCGCCTGGCGCCTGGGCGTGGTGCTCCTGGGGGGCAGCGAGGTCACGGCGCGGGTGTTCACCCTCGGCTGCACCGACACCCTCGGCCTCGGCGCGCTGCTCGCCGTGGCCCGCGGGCGCGAGGCGCGGGCCTGGGTCCACCCCCTGGGCTGGGTCGGCGCGTTCACGCTCCCGCCCTTGCTCCTGGCCCACGCCCTCGCGCCAGACGTCCCCGAGGCCGACGCGCTGTGGGTCGTCGCCGGCGACCTGGCCCTCGGCGGCTGCTGCCTGGCCTGGGTCGCCCGCTGCGCTCGCGCCGCGAGCTCGGAGCGCCCGCCCCTCGACCTGCGCCTGCTGGCCAACCCCGCCCTCGTGTTCGTGGGCAAGATCAGCTACGGGATCTACGTCTACCACTTCTTCGTGCCCCGCCAGCTCGAGCGCCTGGGCGCGAAGCTCGGCTGGGAGCCCGGGCTCTACGCCCTCGCCGCGGCGAGCGTCGTCGTCTCCCTGGCCCTGGCCGCGGCGAGCTGGTTCGCCCTCGAGCGCCCCCTCGCCCGGCTCAAGCGCCGCCTGCCGTATGCCGCGCCGCGCGCGTCGGAGCCCCTCCGTCCGGACTAGGGGCCGAGCTCGCCTCGGCCCGGACGTTTGCGCGGCGCGTCGCCCTGCCGCTCCGGCCGCCCCCCGTAAGGGACGGCGACGCCACGGAACGAGGCGGCCAGCCCAGGCGAGCTCGGCCCCGCACGACAGCCTCCACTCCACCTCTCCCTACAGTTCTCCCCCCGGACTGCCGAAGGAGTAGGAGCGGGGGGTCGAGCCATGCTGTGGGTGCGCTATCTGGCGGTGATCGGGGCCGTGGGCCTGGTGGCGCTGAGCACGGTGTGTGAGCACGTCGAGGCGACGCGCCTGGCCTACGAGGCCCGGGAGCTCGAGGTCGAGCGCGCGCGCCTGGTCGAGGACACCAAGGCCAGCCGCCTGCGCTACGAGCAGGCCTCGGCGCCCGAGCGCCTGCAGGAGCGCGCGTTGGCCCTGGGCGTCGTCAGCGAGGCCGAGCTCAGCGCGCTGACCGGGGCCCCCGAGTGAGCGCCTCGAGCTTCGTGCAGCAGGCCCTGCGTGCCTGGCAGCTCGCGCTGCCGCACCTCCGGCTGCGCGCCCCCCAGCGCACCCACCGCGCGGGCCGGCGCTGGGCCAAGGGCTTCCTGATCGGGGTCCTCGTGGGCTACGCCCTGCTCAGTGTGCGGCTCTACCAGCTCCAGGTCGCACAGCACGAGCGCTGGAAGCAGCGCGCCGCCCAGCAGCACATGCGCAAGCGGGTGCTCCCCGGCGAGCGCGGGCGCTTCCTCATGCAAGACGCCGGGCGCGAGGTGGTGGCCACGGTCTCCCTCGAGCGCGGGAGCCTGCTCGTCGAGGGCCGCGCGCGCCAGCCCGAGGACGCCGCGGCCCTGGTCGAGACCCTCGACAGCGTGCTCGACTTCACCCCTGAAGAGCGGGCCAAGCTCGAGGCCTTCGTCGCCGCGGAGAAGTCGCTCTACGTCCGTCGGCGCAAGCTGACCCCCGAGCACATGCGCGCGATCCGCGAGGCCAAGCTGTCTCACGTCTCGCTCAGCGTCGAGCCGATCCGCGTGCACCCCTTCGGCCCCCTGACCGCGCAGGTCGTGGGCCTGACCCGCCTCGCCGACGACGAGGCGCGCGGGCGCGAGGTCCTCGCGGGCACGATCGGCCTCGAGCGCACCTGGAACCGTGAGCTGCAGGGCCGCGACGGCTTCCAGCGCGTGCGCCTCGACAGCCGCGGGCGCGAGCTGGCGGAGCCCTGCGCGGACGACCTCGACCCCAGCGCCGGGGCAGACGTCGCGCTCACGATCGACCGCAGCATTCAGGCCGTCGCCGTGCGCGAGCTGGCGCGCACCGCCGAGGAGTTCAAGCCCCAGGGCGCGGCCGTGGTCGTGGTCGACCCGGCCACCGGCGACGTGCTCGCGATCGCCTCGTGGCCCACCGCCGACCCCAACGACCTCGGCAAGGACTTCCAGGAGGGCCTGCGCCTGCGCGCGATCACCGACACCTACGAGCCCGGCTCGACCGTGAAGCCCCTGGTCGTGGGCACGGCCTGGGAGCAGGGCCTCGGCGGGCCCGGGCGCGCGATCTCCTGCCCCCAGCGCTGGAAGCTCCCCGGCCGCCGCAAGCCGATCGTCGACGTGCACCGCGTGGGCGACGTGACCGAGCTCGACGTGTTGATCCAGTCCTCGAACGTGGGCGCGGTCAAGATCGCCGACCGCCTGGGCAAGGACGGCCTCGAGCAGGCGCTGCGCGCCTTCGGAATCGGGGCCGCGACCGGGCTCGGGATCGCCGGCGAGTCCCGGGGGAGCACGGGGAACCTGAGCAAGCTGCACTCGCCCACCGTCCTCGGCTCGGTCGGCCAGGGCTACGCGTTCTCGGTGACCCCGCTGCAAATGGCGCTGGCCTACGGCGCGCTGGCCAACGGCGGCACGGTCTACCGTCCGCGCCTGGTGCGGGCCCTGCAGGCCCCCGACGGCACGCCGCTCGCGACCTTCGAGCCGCAGGTCCTCAGCCGCCCGCTCTCCGCGGCCATGGTCGAGGGCCCGCTGCGCGAGGCCCTGATCGCGGTGGTCAACAGCGAGCACGGCACGGCCAAGCGCGCCAAGAGCGACGTCTACACGATCGCTGGCAAGACCGGGACGACCAAGCTCCTCGTCGACGGCCGCTACCACGAGAAGGAGATCGTGGCCTCCTTCTGCGGGTTCGCGCCCGCCGAGCGCCCGCGCCTCGCCTTCTCCGCCGTGGTCTGGGGCCCGACGACCTCGAAGGGCAAGGTCTGGGGCGGGACGGTCGCCGCGCCCCTCGCCAGCCGCGTGGCCGTGCAGGCCCTGCGGATCCTCGGGGTCCCCGAGAGCCCCAAGCCTGCGCCAGAGACGGTGGCCGAGCGTCGCTGAGCGCGCGGCGGCCTCGGGGTGCGGCGCGAGCCCTGAGGCAGCGCCCCGGGCTCGCGGCGCCTCGAACGCGCCCGCTCGACGGCCTGCTCGCCCCTCAGTCGTGGGCCTGCGGCTCGAAGGGCAGCCCCCACAGCCAACGGCGCCACGCGTTGGCGTCGCAGTCCGTCGCGCACCCGCACTCGGCGAGCAGGGCTCGGACGCGCGCCGGGGGCGTGGCCCACACCCAGGTCAAGCTCGAGCCCGCGAGGAGCGGAAGCTCCAGCGCGCGGGCGTTGTAGCCGGCGACCGCGCCGCCCTCGCCCACGAGCGGCGCCCCAGGCGGAGCGCTGAGTCGCCCGGGGAAGACCGCGGTGAGCGCGTCGTCGCAGCTCCCGACGCTCCAGCCGCGGGGCGCGGGCGCCGCGTCGAGGCGCCCGACGTGCAGCGTTTGGCCGGCCTCCGCGGAGACCTCCGACGCCGACCCGGGCAAGCGCGTCCCTGGGTCCACCCGCAGCACGGCGACCTCCGCCGCGGTGTCCACCGCGGCCACGCTCGCGCTCACGCGGCGCCCGTCGGGCAGGGCGACCCTGACGTGCTCTGCGCCCTGCACCAGCCCGGGCGCCGTGACCACGAAGCCGTCGTGAGACGCGACGACGCCAAGTCCGGCGCGGGTCCTGAGGTCGGGCGAGGTGCCGAGGATCCAGTCGAGCTGCAGGCGGCGCAGCGTCGGCCAGCGATCGAGCGGGTTGCGCCAGGGGCTGCACCCCAGGGCGACGTCGGCCTCGACGCGGACGAGGCCCAGGCTCGAGTCGGAAGGCCCTGCGCTGCGCTCGGCCTGGGTTTGCGCCTGCGCGGAGAGCGCGGCCAGGGCGACGAGCGCCGCGGCGTGAAGGACGTTGGAGAAACGCATGGCACACCTCCTCGTGCGTCGTTGGTTGGGCCCCAGGTCGCTGCAGCCGTCGTGCCAATCCAAACCTCAGGCCTCAGCGCGCAGCTTCATGGCGCGCGGGGTGTGTCGGATCGACCCACCCGTGTCGATCGGCTACGGGCGAGGACCGTGGCGCCTGGGGTCACGCCGGCACGGCCGCTGCTGGGGGGTGGACGGAAGGAGGCCAGCCGTGACGAACGCTACCCTGCGACACCGCGTCGCCGATCGCCTGGACGGAGAAGTGCGCCAGTGCCTGGAGTGCGGGGCGCCGACCGAGGAAGGCAAGCCGTTCTGTTTGTGGCACGTGGAGTCCATGCCTTACGTCGCTCAGCTGCAGGCGAGGCTCGAGCGCGCGGTCGAGAGCGCGGCCTGAGCGATCCGGCGCAGTCGGGCTGACGATTCGACAGCGACGTGCCGATTTGACCGGGGCAGCCTGCCGAAGAGCGACCGCCAGCAGGGGGCTTGCGGCGTGGTTCGATTGGCGCGGAGCTTGCTGAGCGGAAGGCAGGATGAAGCTCACGCACAAGCTCACCACGCTGCTCGTGGCGGGGAACTGCGCGGTCCTCTCCGGCTACGGGCTGCTCGCGCGCGCCCGCGAGGTCTCCATGTTCGAGCGCGACATGGAGTTCGACACGCTCGGCGTGGGGTCGACGCTCCTGGCTGCGGTCGAGCCCACCTGGGCCCGAGAAGGTCGCGCGGCGGCCCTGGAGTTGATCCGGCACGCGAGCGCGAGCGAGCAGGGCATGGGCTTTCGCTGGTTGCCCGCCGCCGAGTGCAGCGCCGCCCTGGACCCCAGCGAGCGCGCTCGCTTCGAGCGTGAGGGCCGCGCGTTTCGCCGCGTGGACGGTCGGCTGCGCACCTTGATCCGCTTTCGACCGCCCGACGAGTCCGCAGGTGCGCTCGAGGTCACCAAGGCCCTGGGCAGCGACGAGGCCTACGTCCGCTCGTCGACCCAGCTCCTGGTCGCGGCGACCCTCGCCTCCGTGGCGGTGTCGGGCCTGATCGTGTTCGGGGTGGGCGAAGTCCTCGTCGGTCGCCCGATCCAGGCCCTGGTCGCGCGGGTGCACGGGGTCGGCGCCGGCGACCTGGCGCGGCGCCTCGACTTCGGGCGCAAGGACGAGCTGGGCGCGCTCGCGAGCGCCCTCGACCGCATGGCCGCCGAGCTCGAGCGCGCGAGCACCCAGGCCGAGGGCGAGGCCGAGGCGCGCCGCGCGACCCTGCGTCAGCTGCGCCACGCGGAGCGCCTCGCCACGGTGGGGCGGCTCGCGGCGGGGGTCGCGCACGAGCTCGGGACACCGCTCAACGTCGTGCTGGCTCGCGCGAAGCTGATCGAGCGCGCGCCGGGCGACCCCGAGCGCGTCACGCGCCACAGCGTGATCATTCGGGAGCAGGCGCAGCGCATGACTCGAATCGTGAGGCAGCTGCTCGACTTCGCCCGCCGAGGCGAGGCCGACAAACGCCCGGCCGACCTGCGCGCCCTCGCCGCGGACGTGCTCGAGACCCTGCGCCCTCTGGCCCTGAAGCGCTCGGTGTCCCTCGAGCTCCAGGGGCCGCCCGCCGAGGCCTGGGTCCGGGTCGACCGGACGCAGATCGAGCAGGTCTTGACCAACCTCGTCATGAACGCGGTGCACGCCAGCCCAGAGGGGGGCGCCGTCGTGGTCAGGCTCCACGACCTCTGCTCGACTCCGCCGCCCGACCACGGCGGGGCCCCCGCCGCTCACTGGTGCGTTTCGGTCCACGACCAGGGCCCGGGGATCCCTCCGGACCTGCAACAGAGGATCTTCGAGCCGTTCTTCACGACGAAGGACGTGGGTGAAGGCACGGGCCTGGGGCTGACGGTCGCGCACGGGATCGTGGCCGAGCACGACGGCTGGATCGAGCTCGAGTCCAGCGCCGAGGCGGGGACCCGCTTCCAGGTGTTCCTCCCTGCGCTGGCGCGACCCGCCGAGGTCGTCGCATGACCAGCAAGGTCCTGATCGTGGAGGACGACCCGGGCCTGCGCGAGACCCTCGCGACCGGCCTGGAGGAGGACGGGTTCGAGGTCACCTGCGCCGCCAGCGGCGAGGCCGGCCTCGCCTCGCTCCGCGAGCGACCCGTGGAGGTGGTGCTCACGGACCTGCGCATGAAGGGCATGAGCGGGCTCGAGCTCTGCCGCCGCGTGGCGGAGGTGT
This sequence comes from Planctomycetota bacterium, assembly GCA_020425635.1. Taxonomy (GTDB): domain Bacteria; phylum Planctomycetota; class J058; order J058; family J058; genus JAGQRJ01. The sequence continues at coordinate 6,644 of JAGQRJ010000618.1, forward strand.
CCCCCGAGCTTCCGGTCGTGCTCATGACCGCCTTCGGCGACCTCGAGGCCGCGGTGGGCGCGATCCGCGCGGGCGCCTACGACTTCCTCGCCAAGCCCTTCGAGCCCGAGGAGCTCGCGATCGTGCTCGAGCGCGCGGCGCGGACGTATCGCCTCACCGCGGAGGTCAGCGCGCTGCGCGCGCGCCTGCGCGAGGTCGAGCCCTTCGAGGAGCTGCTCGGAGAGTGCCGAGACATGCGCGCGCTGTGCGACTTGATCGACCGCAGCGCGCCCACCGACGCCACGGTGTTGATCGGCGGCGAGACCGGCTCGGGGAAGGAGCTGGTTGCCCGCGCGCTCCACCGTCGCAGCGCGCGCGCGCGCGGGCCCTTCGTCGCGATCAACTGCGCGGCGGTCCCCGAGAGCCTGCTCGAGAGCGAGCTCTTCGGGCACGCGCGAGGCGCGTTCACCGGGGCCGAGTCGGCGCGGGCGGGGTTGTTGCGCCGGGCGCAGGGGGGCACGCTGTTCCTCGACGAGGTCGGCGACATGCCGCTCGCGCTGCAGGCCAAGCTCCTGCGTGTGCTCCAGGAGCGTCGCGTGCGCGCGGTGGGCAGCGACGAGGAGCACGAGGTCGACTGCCGGATCGTGGCCGCCACGCACCGCGACCTGGAGGCCGCCGTCGGCGAGGGCAGCTTTCGCCAGGACCTGCTCTATCGGCTCAACGTGATCGAGCTGCGGGTGCCCCCGCTGCGCGATCGTGGAAACGACGTCTTGCTCCTCGCCCAGCGCTTCGTGGAAGAGCACGCGGGGCGCATGGGCCGTGAGGTCCGCGGGATCTCCGCCCAGGCCGCGGCGAAGCTCCTGGCCTACGACTGGCCGGGGAACGTGCGCGAGCTCGAGAACTGCATGGAGCGCGCGGTGGCCTTGACCACCCACCGCGAGCTCGTGGTCGAGGACCTCGCCCCGCGGGTCCGCGACCACGCCCCGGCCACACCGCGCGAGGGCGAGGTCGACCTGATCCCGCTCGACCAGGTCGAACGCCGGCACGTGCTCGCCGTCCTCGACGCGGTCGACGGCAACAAGGCGCGCGCGGCCTCGGTCCTCCGGATCGGCCGCAAGACGCTCTACCGCAAGCTGGAGCAGTATCAGCGCGCCAGCGCCGATTCCTGCCCTCAGCCCTCGCCGCCGAGGTCCAGGTAGTGAGCGTCGAGCACGAGGTCGTTCTCGCGGCGTCGGTGACGGCGTAGCGCGTCGTAGAGCGCGCGCCGCAGCCACCAGGTGCGCTCCGAGTCGGGGGACTCCCGCTCGAGGTGACGGACCAGCTCCCGCAGCCGCCCGAGGATCTCGGAGTGCTCACGTCGGCACGCCTCGACCCGCGCGGCGAAGCGCGGCGCTTGCTCGAGGACCTCCCCGAGCGCGCCCCCGGGCCCTTCCTCTTCGTCGAACTCGGCGGCGAGGAAGGGCGCGTAGCGCCGCAGGCGTTGCTGCAGCCCGGGCGTGGCGCCCTCGCTGCGCAGGGTCTCGAGCAGGACGTCCTGCACCGAGCCGTGCCGATCTGGGATCAGGCGAGTGGCGCGAGCGCGACGCTGCGTCGCAGGACGACGAAGTGTGGCTTGGGTCATGGCTTCCTCCTGCCTCGACACACGCAGGGGACGTGCCGCGCGCAAGCTCGGGCCGCCGCGTGGGCGTTCACGGCGCGGGTGGGCGAGACCGACCCACGTGGGTCGAAGCGACACGCGCAGCGACGCCCCGCGCACGCCTCGTGAGGGGCTGCGGCGCGGCACGCCGCGTGCTGCCTGGGCTCGGCCAAGGAGGATTCAATGAACTGCACCGCCGAGACTCCGCTTCGGTTGCTCGAGACCCTCGACCACGACACGCGCCCGCCGCGGATCCTGTTGGCCGAAGACGACCCCGAGCTGCGGAGCTTGATCGTCGAAGCGCTCAGCGACGAGGGCTACGAGGTCGACCCCGTCGACAGCGGGCTCGATTTGGTCACCCGGATCCGCGAGTCCCGCCTCAGCGGGGAGGGCTTCGACCTGGTCCTCTCCGACGTGCGCATGCCTGGCTGCTCGGGCCTCGTCGCCTTGGAGGTGCTGCGCAAGGACGACTGGTCGACCCCCGCGCTGTTCATGACCGCCTTCGGCAGCCTCGAGACCCACGGTGAGGCGCAACGCCTCGGGGCCAACGTGATCGACAAGCCCTTCGACCTCGACGAGCTCCTCGTCCGGGTCCGCGCGCTCGTGCCGCCCAACCGCTACCTCGACGGCTGGCGCTGAGGCCTCGCCTCGACCGCGGCGGGAGGGTGGGTGGGGGCGATTGACGCACCGGGCGCCGCGCTGGGGCAATGTGCCCCAGTCGCGGAACGCCCCGCGGTGACCTACGCCGGCACACGGCGTGCGGTGGAGGGCGGGTCCCGAGGAGGGGCTCCTCATGCACCACCCCACCACCCACGCGCGGCTGAACGCCCTCGACGCCGAGACCCACCCGCCGCAGATCCTCCTCGCCGAGTACGACCTCGAGCTCCAGATCCTGATCCGCGACGCGCTCAGCGACGAGGGCTACGAGGTCGACACCGTCGACAGCGGGCTCGACCTGGTCACTCGGATCCGTGACGCTCACTCGACCGACGGCTACGACTTGGTGCTCTCGGGCGTGCGCCTCTCGGATTGCTCAGGGCTCGACGCCCTCGAGCTGCTCCGCGAAGACGACTGGGCCACGCCCGCCCTGTTCATGACCGCGGCCGGGAGCTCCCGCACCCACCGCGAAGCGCAGCGACTCGGCGCGGGCGTGATCGACATGCCCTTCGACCTCGACGAGCTCGTCGCGCGGATCCGCGAGCTCGTGCCGCCCAAGCGCTACGCCCGCGGCTGGCGGCGCTGACGCCCCCTCGCGGGGGCCTCAGCGCCCGAGCTGCGCGCGGAACCTCCGCGCCAACTCGTTGAAGTCGGCGCGCTCGGGCTCGAGGCGCGCGGCCGCCTCGATCGCCTGCAGCGCCTCGTCGTAGCGACGAAGCTCACCCAGGAACTTGTAGCGAATGTAGTGCAGCTCACCCTCCTGCGGATAGAGCTCGAGGAGCGGCGCGAGCGCGACCAGGGCCTGGGCCGGGCCCTCGAGGTGCCGCACGCAGTCGACCAGTTCCTTGCGCGCGCCGAAGCACCCGGGGTAGCGGCCCAGGGTCGAGAGCATGAGCTCCCGCGCCCGGGTGTAGCGCGCCAAGGCCTCGGGTCCGACGCCGCCTGCCTGCGCCGGGAACTGCTCGCCCAGGATCCGCCAGCCGTAGGCGAAGCGCTCCAGCACGAGCGGGTCTTCGGGGGCCAGCTCGAGCGCCCCCTCGAGGAGCGCCTCCGCCCGGGCGAGCTTCTCCGGCGCGGTCGAGCGGTGGGCTTGCAGCCAGCCCACGTAGAGATTGCCCGCCGCCGCGAGGCTCTGGGGGTCACGCGGATCGGCCGCGACGGAGCGCTCGATCAGCTCCAGCGCGGTGTCCCAGACCCTTGGCTCGACGTAGGCGTAGTGCGCGGCCAGCAGCCCGTAGGCGAGCCCGCTGGGGTGCTCCTCGACGAGGGTGCGCAGGCGCTCGCGCTGGTCGGCGACCGGGGGGGTCACGCGCACCAGGTGCGCGTGCGGGTCGGCGCTCGGGTCCCCGAGCTCGATCGCGAGGGTGAACAGCTCGGCGGCCTGCGGCTTGGCGCCCCGGTCGCGCTTGAGCCGCAGCCGCTCCTGCACGA
>JAGQRJ010000619.1 GCA_020425635.1 Planctomycetota bacterium
CGCGACCACCTCGGGCTCCGCCACGACCTCGGGCTCCGCGGCGACCTCGGGCTCCGCGGCGGCGACCGCCGGCGGCGCAGGCGGCGCCCCGTCGCGGGAGGCCCGGGGGCTGAGCGGCACCTCGATCGGGGCCACGAAGGGCACCTTGACGGTCGCGACCGGGGCCTCGCCGTCGAGGTCGAAGAGCACCGAGCGCAAGCCCAAGGACATGCCGTGCTCGCTCTTGCCGACCTTGAAGCCCTCGAAGTCGCGCAGCAGGGTCGTGCCGTCCGCGCGGTCGGCGAGCTCGAAGCTGAGCTCCTGGCCGAGGTGGGCCCACCCCTGGCCCAGGTCGATCGAGTCGGGCGCCTGGGAGAAGACGAAGCTCACCTCTCGGCTGCGCGTCTCGCCGCTGTGCGCGCGGCTCGCGTCGTACTCCCCGATCGAGATCGTCTCGACGTGCTCGAGGACGTTCTCCAGCGCCTGGGGAACCGTGATCCCGCGGGCGTCGAGGGAGTAGCGCACGGCGTCGACCTCGTCGCCCCCGATCTCGGTCGCCTCCAGCTGGCTGAGGCCCTCGAGGAACACGAGGCTCGGGTTGCCGCTCTGCACGGCGCGCTCGATCAAGTCGGCGAACGGGGTCTCTTGGGCCAGCGCCACGACGGGCAAGCACAGCCATGCGAGCAGCATGAGTCTCATTCCGACACCCTCCAGGCACACCGGAGCAAGCCGCTCTCCAGACCTTGGGCGCGGGCTAACCCGTTGCAGGCGAAGCCCGGCGCAGGCCGCGCGAGCCGCACGGGCGAGCCGAGAGGCCGCCCGATCTGGACGACCTGAGGCGCCGCTCCGCGCCGCCTCGGGGGCGAGCGCCTCCTCGGCGACGGGCGCGCGCGGCTCGCAGGGCGCAGGGCTTCCGCTCCGCCTTACCGTCCGACGGGGGGCAGCCAGAGCACCGCCCGGGTGTCTCCTGGCCGCGCGGGCTCGCAGGGGAAGCGCATGCTCCGTGGATCGTAGTGCGTGTACCAGGCCGGGGTGACGATCGCCGGAGCCACGGGCGCGCAGCGCTTCCACGCCGCGACGTCGGGAGCCGCTGCGCTCGGCGAGCCCAGGAGCTCGATATGGCGCAGCAGCGCCCAGCGCTCGCGGGAGGGGTCTCCCTCGAGGTAGCCGCGGGCCTTCTCCAGCAGCGGGCCCCGCGCCTCGAGCGGCAGCGCGCGCGCGCACAGCACCTCGTACGTGGCGAAGACGTGGGTCGCCTTCCTCAGGTTGGCCAGCCTCGTGTCCGTGGGGACCTGGTCGATTCGAGCCTTGGCCGCCTCCAGGTCCCCGAGCGTCAGCGGCAGCAACGCCGCCTGCAGGAGTTGGCGCCGGGGGAGGAACAGCCCTTGGTTGTAGTCGTCGGCGACCGCCACCAGGCGGGTGGGCAAGCCCACGTCCGGCGCCGTCAGGCCGTCTCCCTCGGCCAGGCACTGCATCGCGAGCTCGAGCGCGAGCGCCGCGAGCTGGTTCTTGGGAGGCACGGGGCGCAACCTGACTAGCCACGCCTCGACCCAGTCCTTGCGCAGGGGCGCCAGGTTCGGCGTCGCCCCCAGCACGCTCCCCGCCAGCAGGGGCGGCCAGTCGAGGACCCCCGCGTCGAGGCGCCGCTCGAGCTCGAGGCACGCCTGCTTCTGCGCCCGGTGCCTCTCGGGGGTCAGCCCCGGCTCGTCGAGGGAGAAGAAGCGGCTCAGGTAGGCGAAGGCCACGTGCGCCTGCGGGAAACGCTCGGCGTCCACCGCGGGGGCTGGATCCTCCAGCTCGGCAAACAGGTTCACGGCACGGTGAACCCGGAGGTAGCGGTCGGCGGTCGCCAGCAGCAGGGCGTCGACGGTGCCCGGCCGGGCCTTCACGAGCAGGGCGGCTTCGATCGCCTTCCGCACGCGCTGCCCCTGCAGGCCCCAGTCGACGGGTTCGCTGCGACCCAGGGAGATCTTCTCCAGCGCCGAGCGCTCCAATTCCTGCCCGCGCACCGCCAGCTCCACCAACGCCGCCCACACGTCGGCCCCCTCGGCGTCGACCTCAGGACGCGGGTCGGAGGCCGCCGCGCGTTCGATCACCTCGAGGCCGAGGGCGATCGCCGCGGCGTCTTCGGGGGCGCCCATGAGCAGCTCCCAGGCGCGCTGCAGCTCGCCCTCCGCCAGGGCCCGCTTCACCGCCCCAACGTCGACGGGCGCGGGAGCGGCCGGGGCCTCGAGCGGGGGCTTGGAGTCGCTCCCCGAGTGCGTGGGGGGAGCGGGCTGGCCCGGCTCCGGCGACGCCCCGCGCACCAGGGCGGCGACGCCTACCCCCCCGACGACGACCGCGAGCGCGGCCACGACGAGCCCCACGCGACGAGGCGACGCCGGAGCCCGCGCCTCCGCCCCGAGCGCGTCGCGGAGGGCCCGCGCGCTGGGGTAGCGGTCTCGAGGGTCCTTGCTCAGCGCGCGCAGGCACACCGCCTCGAGCCCAGGGTCGACCGCGCACACCTCGCGCGGGGGCCGAACCGGGTCGTTGATCACGGCGTCCAGGGTCCCGAACAAGGTCGCCTGGGGCGGGTGCGGCGGCCTCGCGGTGAGGCAGGCATACAAGATCGCGCCCAGGCCGTAGACGTCGCTGCGCACGTCGGTGCGCTTCGCGTCGAGCGCCTGCTCGGGCGGCATGTAGCTCGGGGTCCCGAGGATCACCCCGGTCTGCGTCAGGCGGTTGGCGTGGCCGGTGAGGTCGAGCCCCAGGCCGAAGTCGGCCAGCCGCGGCTCCCCCGCTTCGTCGAACAGCACGTTCTCGGGCTTGAGGTCCCGGTGCAAGATCCCCCGCGCGTGGACCGCCTCGAGCGCGGCCGCCAGCTTCTCGATCAACGCGCGCGCGCTCGCCGCGTCCAGGGGGCCGCCCCGCAGCCGGTCCTGGAGCGTGCCCCCGGCGTAGTAGTCGAGCACGAAGTAGGGGGTGGGTCCGCTCAAGTCCGCGGCGTGGACCTTGGCAATGTGCGGGTGGCGCAGGCTCGCGAGCACCTCGGCCTCCTTGCGGAAGCGCAGGCGGTCCTCCGCGTCGCCGAGGTCGATCAGGCGCTTGGCCGCGTAGCGCGCGCCCGTGCGCGGGTCGCGGACGAGGTAGACCTCCCCTCCGGCGCCGGCGCCGAGCTTGCGCTCGATCGCATAGGGGCCCAGCCGCGGCCCCGGCTGCGGGGCTGGCTGGCACTCGCTCGCCCACAGGGCCTGCGCAGCCTGGATCTGCGCGGGGGTCGCCGCCCCCGCGCGGAGGAGCACCGTCCCCACCGCGGCGCTGCTGCGAACGCCCGGGTGGAGGACGCGGTCGATCACCTCCCGCGAGACACCGACGCGGGTCAGTGCGGCGAGGAACTGGAGCGCAGAGTCGCTGAGGGCAGACACCCGTCGACTTTACCCGGACTCCGGCCCCGTCGCCCCGGCCGCCTCTCGACGAGCGCTTGGAGCCGCCGCCTCCACCGACCCGCTCCGAGGCCCGCGACCCGGCGGATCGCTTTCGGCTCTGAGACACTGCGCCGAGGGGGGTGACGCATGACCGACTCCAGACTGCGCGAGCTCGAGCGGCGCTACCGGGAGACCGGGGCGCGCGACGACCAGCTCGCCTGGCTCCACGAGCGCGCGCGGGTCAGCGGGCGGCGGGCCGACGCGCTGCGCCTGGCGGTCGCCGCCTACGACCCCGACGCGCTCTCCAAGGTCGTGCGGGAGCTCCTCGAGCAGCGGATCCCGCGGGGCCGCCCGGCGCGGGAGGGCGCGCGCCCAGATCCATACGCCGTGTTCGACGAGCTGCGCGCACGGATCGAGGGCGCGATCGGGTTCGCGCCGAGCTGGCTCAACTTCCCCAGCCCCCTGGTGTGGGGCAAGATCCCCAGCTACTGCGACCAGGTGCGCGATCAGGTCGAGGCCCACAGAGGCCGGCTCGAGCGGATCTTCCGCACCTCGGACGCGCACGCCGCGGCGGCCGGGGAGGAGCAGCTGCGCCGCGCCGCGCGCGAGCTGATCGACTGGGTCGTCGAGTTCACCCACTGCGACGACGCCTGGTACGGCGACGCCCAGTGGGTGCTCAAGGTGCTCCAGGAAGACGTCGGCGCCGACCTCAGCGAGCAGGAGGAAGACGAGTTCGACCTCGTGATCCAGGCCCAGTTCCGCAGCTGGGTGTCCCCCAGCGAGCGCGCGGTCGACGCCGTGGTCGACG
>JAGQRJ010000620.1 GCA_020425635.1 Planctomycetota bacterium
CCCCGCCGCGGGCGGGGGCCCGGGCGCGGGCGACCCCCCTCAGTCCAGCTCGACCTGATCCCCGAGCTCGGGGACCCGCGCGCGGTAGGCGAGCTGGTCCTTGATCTCGAGCCGCAGCGCGTCGGCCGAGGCGGGCTCGCCGTGGGTCACGAAGACCCCGCGCGGCGGGCGCTCGCAGGCGCCGAGCCAGCCGAGCAGGCCGCCCTGGTCGGCGTGGGCCGAGAACACGTCGAGCTGGGCGACCTCGGCGTTGATCGCCACGCGCGCTCCGTGGACCTTGAGCGAGCGCGCGCCCTCGAGCAGGGAGTGGCCTCGGGTGCCCGGCGGCTGGTAGCCCGGGAGCAGGATCGCGTTCTTGCGCCCCGGCCCGTAGGCGGCCAGGTGGTGCAAGACCCGACCGCCGGTGAGCATGCCGCTGGCGGAGATCACGACCATGGGGCCCGCGCGGCGGTTGAGGGCCTTGGAGTCCTCCACCGAGCGCACGAAGGTCGCCAGGTCGCACACGTCTGCGCACTGGCGCGGGTCGAGGCGGTGGTAGGCGACGTGCTGTTGGTAGAGCGCGGTGGCGCTGGTGGCCATGGGGCTATTGAGGAACACGGGGACCCGCGGCAGGCGCTCGTGGGCGAACAGGCGCTCGAAGCAGTAGAGCAGGAGCTGCGCGCGCCCAACGGCGAAGGCGGGCAGGAGCGCGATCCCGCCGCGCTCGAGGCAGGGGCGGACGGCCTGCTCCAGCGCGCTGAGCGGGTCGACCTGGGGGTGTTGGCGGTTGCCGTAGGTCGACTCGATCACGACCCAGTCTGGGCTCTGCGGGCGCGTCGGCGGGGGCATGAGCAGGTCGTCGTCGCGCCCCAGGTCGCCCGAGAACAGGATCGAGGTCCCGCGGTGCTCGACCTGGATCGAGGCCGCCCCGAGGATGTGCCCCGCGGAGCGCAGGGTCACCTGCAGCGCGCCGACGGCGAAGGAGCGCTCGAGCTCGACGGGCGCGAAGGCCGAGAGCGCGCGCTCGCCGTCGACCGAGGTGTAGAGCGGCTTCGCCGGGCGGTGCTTGCTGAAGCCTTTCTTGTTGGCGTAGCGCGCGTCCTCCTCCTGAATGTGGCCGCTGTCGGGGAGCAGGATCGCGCACAGGTCGCGGGTGGGCGGGGTGCAGTGGATCTTGCCCGCGAACCCGTCGCGCACGAGCACGGGCAGGTAGCCGCTGTGGTCGATGTGCGCGTGGGTCAAGAGCACGGCGTCGAGGTCCTTGGGGTCCACGCCGAGGGGCTTCCAGTTGCGCTCGCGCAGGTTCTTGACCCCCTGGAACAGGCCGCAGTCGACGAGCACGCGGGTGCCGTCGGCCTCGAGCAGGTACTTGGAGCCGGTGACGGTGCCGGCGGCGCCGAGGAAGGTCAGCTTCACGAAGGTCGCTCCAGGAGGTCGGGGGACGGGAGGGCGCACGGGAGCTGGGGCAGATCCCCCACCCCTGGGTCTTCTCCCCCGGCGGAAACGCCAGGCGGAGCCGAACTCCCGGGCGCCCGCGGACTCCAGGTCGCTCTGCGGCGGACGCACGCAAGGGGCCTGCCACAGGGGTCGATTCGGGTAACCTCGGTCCTGCTTGGCACCTGATTAGCTTACCGAGAGCGACGTGGAAGACACCCCCGACTGCAACGGCGGGATCCTGGTGACCGCGGTCGACGGCCCCGTCGTCGAGCTCGCGTTCCCTGGCGGCGAGGTCCCGGGCCTGGGCGACGCGGTGGACGTCGGCGGGCTCGTGCTCGAGGTGGTGCAGCACACCGAAGGCGGGAAGGCGCGGGCCTTCGCCTTCGGCGACACGCGCGGGCTGGCCGCGGGCGACCCGGGGCGAGCGCTCGGCGGGCCGCTGCGGGTCCCGGTGGGCTACCAGGTGCGCGGGCGGGTGCTCGACCTGCTGGGGCGGCCCCTCGACGGCGGCGAGGGCTTCGGCGAGCCGCGCTGGCCGCTCCTGCGCACCGCGCCGACCCTCGCCGAGCAGCGCCCGGCCCAGGCGATCTTCGAGACCGGGCTCAAGGCGATCGACCTCCTGGCGCCGATCCCCGAGGGGGGCAACACCGGGCTGTTCGGCGGCGCGGGGGTCGGCAAGACGGTGCTCATGATGGAGCTCATGCAGAACACGGTGCGCCACCACCAGGGCGTGAGCGTGTTCGCGGGGGTCGGCGAGCGCTCCCGCGAGGCGCGCGAGCTATGGGACGAAATGCAGGAGGCGGGGGTGCTCGACGACGTGGTCCTCGTCTACGGGCAAATGGGGGAGGTCCCGGGGGTCCGCTACCGGACGCCCCTGGCCGCGCTGACCATGGCCGAGTGGTTCCGCGACGAGGTCGGGCAAGACGTGCTCCTGTTCATCGACAACGTGTTCCGCTTCGTGCAGGCGGGCAACGAGGTCAGCGGGACCTTCGGCCGGCCGCCTTCGCGGGTGGGCTACCAGCCGACCCTCGCCGCCGAGGTCGCCGAGCTCCAGGAGCGGATCACCTCGACCGCGCGGGCGTCGATCACGAGCGTGCAGGCGGTCTACGTGCCCGCCGACGACATCACCGACCCGGCGGTGGCCGAGGTCTTCCACCACCTCGACAGCTTCGTGGTGCTCTCGCGCGAGGCGGCGGCGGAGGGCCTCTACCCCGCGGTGGACCCCCTGCACAGCAGCTCGACCTTGCTCCGCCCCGGGGTCGTGGGCCGACGGCACGCCGAGCTCGCCGCCGACGCGCGCCGGGTCTTGGCGAAGTACGAGGAGCTGAAGGACATCATCGCGCTGGTGGGGATCGAGGAGCTCGCGGTGGAGGATCGCCGGGCCGTGCACCGCGCGCGGCGCCTGCGGCGCTTCCTGACCCAGCCCCTCAGCGTGACCCAGTCCTTCACCGGGAAGGAGGGCGTGTTCTTGCCGCTCGCGCAGACCCTCGACGGCTGCGAAGCGATCCTCTCGGGGGAGCTCGACGCGCTCCCCGAGAACGCCTTCTACATGCGGGGCGACCTCGAGGACGTGCGCCGTCGCGCGGCGGAGCTCGCGTGAGCGAGCCCTTCGCCCTCTGTGTGTCGACGCCGCGCGACGCCACGCGGATCGAGGGGGTCACGCGCCTGCGCTTCGAGGCGCCCGACGGGCTGCGCGGGGTGTGGCCCGGCCACGAGCCGGCCAGCTTCGTGCTGCGCGGCGGGGTCGTGCGCCTGGACCACGCGCCGGGGGGCCGGGCGCCGACGTCCTACCTCGCGACCGAGGGCGGGTTCCTCGAGGTCCGCGCCGGGGAGGTTCAGGTGGTCAGCCGCTGGGCGGCGGCGCACACCGAGCTCGAGGCCCTGGTCGCGTTCCTGCGTCAGCGCAGGGCGCGACGGCAGGGCGTCGACGAGGAGGCGCGCAGGCTGTTCGAACGCCACGAGCTGGCGACCCGCAAGGCCCTGGCCGGGCTGCAGCGCGAAGTGCACCGGTGAACGACCTCTCCCGCGGAGACCAGGAGCTCGGCGAGCGCGTCGAGGGCTACCGCCGGCGGGAGGCCCGCGCGCGCACGGAGTCGGTGGGCAGCGTGTGGCGCACCGTCGGTCGCGTGGGGGCCCTCGGCTGGCTGATCGCGATCCCCACGGTGCTCGGGATCTGGGTCGGGCACGCCCTCGACCGCGCCTGGGGCACGGGCGTGACCTGGGCCCTGGCGCTGCTCCTGTGCGGGGTGGGCGTCGGGGTCTCCTTCCTGTGGTTCACCCTGCGCGAGGTCGGCGACGAGCTGAAGGAGGAGGAGCCATGAGCTGGACCTTGCCCGCGCTCGCGGGCTTCGGCGCCGGGGTCGGCCTCGGGGGCTTCCACATGGCGACCCTCTACCTCGCCGTGCGCCGCTCCCTGCGGCAGGGGAGCCAGGGGGCCCTGTTCCTCACCGCGCCGCTGCGCGTGATCGTCCCCGCGCTGGGGCTGCTGCTCGCCGTGCGCCTCGGCGGGCCGCCGGCGCTCGCGGCGGCCTTCGTCGGCTACCTGCTCACGGTGCAGCTCGCCCGCCGGCGGGCGCTCCCGGCGCCGGAGGAGGCCTCGTGAACGAGCCGATCCTGATCCCGATCGGCGGGTTCGAGGTGCCCGACGTCTACCTCGTGACCCTGGGGGTGACCCTGCTGCTCGGGGCGCTGGCGGCGCTCAGCGGGCGCGCGCTGAAGGTCGAGGGCTTCGGGCTCTGGCAGACCGCGATCGAGGCCTTCGTCGCCTGGATCGAAGGCACGGTGCGCGAGGTCGTCGACGAGGACCCGGCGCCCTACGTCCCGCTGATCGCGACCCTGATGGTGTTCATCGCGGTCTGCAACCTGCTGGCCCTGATCCCGGTGGTGCGCCCGCCGACCGCCGAGCTCTCGACCGGCGTGGCGCTGGCGCTGGTGGTGTTCGTCGCCGTGCCCTACTACGGGATCCGCCGGCTCGGGCTCTGGGGCTACCTGAGGGGCTACGCCCGGCCCAACCCGCTCTTGATCCCGTTCAACCTCCTGGGCGAGGTGACCCGGACCCTCGCCCTGGCGGTGCGCCTGTTCGGCAACGTCATGAGCGGGGTCATGATCGGGGCGGTGATCCTCATGATCGCGGGGGTCCTGGTGCCGATCCCGCTGCTCTTCCTCGGGATCCTGACCGGCCTGATCCAGGCCTACATCTTTGGGATCCTCACCGCCGTCTACATCGCCGCCGCCCTCCAGGTCGGGCGGCGCCACCCCTCGGAGGGACCCCATGACTGACGCGACCCTGCTCTCGCTGGCCTCGATCATCACCGCCGGCCTGACGATCTCGATCGGCTCGATCGCCCCTGCGCTCGGGGAGTCTCGCGGCCTGGTCGCCGCCCTCGACGCGATCGCGCGGCAGCCCGACGCGGCCTCCACGACCACGCGCACCCTGTTCGTGGGGCTGGCCATGGTCGAGTCGACCGCGATCTACTGCCTGGTCGTGGCGCTGATCCTGCTCTTCGCCAACCCCCTGATCCCCGCGGCCTAGCGCCTCGTGACCTTGACCTGGCAGCTGGTCCTCTTCGAGGTCCTGAACTTTTGCATCCTGGTCGCGATCCTCGGGCGCTTCCTGTATCGCCCGGTGCGGCGCATGCTGCGCGAGCGGCGCGAGCAGATCGAGGGCGTGCGCGAGCAGGCCGAGGCGCGGGAGCGCGAGGCCCTCGCCACCCAGGCCGAGTACGAGGCGCGGCGGGTGGCGCTCGAGCGCGAGGCGGAGACCTTGCGCGCCGAAGGGCGGGCGCGGGGCGAAGAGGCCGCGGAGCGCGTCTTGAGCGAGGCGCGGGAGACGGCTCGGCTCGAGCGCGATCGCGCCGCGGACGACCTCGCCCGCAGCGAGCGGCGCGCGCTCGAGGCGCTGCGCGACGAGGTCCTCGAGCTCGCGGTCTCCGCGGCGGGGCGCGTCCTCGCCGGGCTCGAGCTCCCAGACGTCGCCAGCGCCTACGCGCGCCTGGCCGGGGAGCGGCTGCGGGCCCAGTCGGGCGACCAGCCGCTGGCGGCGCTGCGGGTGGAGCTCAGCCCCGACGCCGACCCCGAGCGCGTGCGCGGCGCGCTGCGCGACGTGCTCGGCGAAGACGCGCAGCTCGAGCTCAGCACCGACCCCCAGCTCGTC
>JAGQRJ010000621.1 GCA_020425635.1 Planctomycetota bacterium
ACCCCGAAGGCGAGGGCCGCGAGCACGGCGTAGCCCGCGCGGGCCCACCCGCTGCGCGCCCTGCGCAGCCGCCGGTGCAGCCAGACCGCGCTGAGCACGCCGCCGAGGGCGAGCAGCTCGGCGCGCCCCACGACCCCCCCGGTGACCTCGGCGTGGACCGGGTGCAGGAGGAACGCGACGCTCGCCAGGAGCGACGCGCGCCGTGGGAGCCAGCCCGCGAGGAGCGCGTAGATCAGCCAAGCGCAGCCCGTGTGCAACGCCACGTTGAGCGCGCGCGAGAGGTAGGGGTCGCCGCCGTGCGCCCGCCGCTCCGCGGCGTAGGTCACGAGCGGGACCGGGCGCCAGAGGCGCTCGCCGCCGGCGTCGTCGCCCCAGTAGCGCCCGCTGACCAGGCGCCACAGGTCGGCGCCGGAGTGCACCTCCAGCCGCGGGTTCTCCTCGATCAGCGCGACGTCGTCGAGGGTGAACTCGCCCCCGCGCAGCGCGGGGAGGTGGGTCACGCTCGCCAGCAAGACCAGGAGCAGGGGAGGCAGGAACTGCGCCGCGCGAGGCACTAACGCTCCGGCCGGGGGTCGCGGGCGTGCAGGTCGCGGCGGCGCATGCAGGGCCCTACTTGGAGGACTCGACCTCGCGCATGGTCCGCTTCACCAGGCTCGGGACCAGGTCCATCTTCAAGTAGCGCAAGACCTCGTTGATCTTGGTGTCGAACATGGACTTGAACTCGACGCTGTTGAGCAGGCCCACCGCCGCGGCCTCGTCGGGCTTGGCGGTGGGAGAGCTGAGCGTGGCCGTGCGGAAGGTGCCGGTGTCGCCGAGCTTCTTGTCGATCGCGGCCTTGAGCCGGACCTCGAGCAGGCTCTTGAACTCCTGCGAGTTGACCACCGAGCGTCCGCTCTGCAGCTCGCTGCGCTTCTCGTCGCTCGGCGACATCTGCGCGCTCTCGACCTTGTCCTTGAGCTGCTTGACCTCGCGCGCGAGGGCCACGAACTTCTTGTTGTAGGACCCGGTCTGCCCCTTGGCCGGAGACCCGCCGTCGGCGATTCCGCCCGCCGAGATCCGCTCCTCGACCATGGCCTCCGCGGCGGCCCGAGCGGCGCCGAGCACGTCCTCGAGTTGGTCGCTGCTGAGCGTCGCGGCGCCCTCGGCCGCGGGCGCGCCGCCGCCGCTGGCCGCGGCCGCCTCGAGCGCGTTGAAGCGCTCCTCCGCCCAGGCGGTGAACTCCTCGAGCGAAGCGCTGAGCTCCGCGCGCAGGGTCTGCATGTCCTCGCGCACGGCGTCGGCGGCCTGCGCCGCGCGGCGCTCGAGCTTGCGGCTGTCGCCGCCGACCTTCGAGAGCGCGCGCTCGACCGCGGCGTCCAGGGCCGCCGGGTCGCCGCCCGCGCCGCCCGCGCTCGCGCCCAGGCGCTCGGCGACCTGCGAGGCCAGCGCCTCGAGGTCGACCTCGCCCCCGCCACCCGCCGCCTGACCCTCGAGGTTGCGGATCAGCTTGATCATGGCGCGCTGCTCGTGCTCGAGCCGCTCGAGGGTCGCGCGGCTGCCCTCGCCGAGGGCGGTGCCCTCGTTGCTGTTCTCTTCGAGCCGAATCAGGCGGCCCTCGACGGCCTCCAGCGCCTGGCGCGAGGCGTCCTGGATCGCCATTTCGGCGGCCATGTCGAACTCGGCCAGGCGGGTCTCGACCTGGTTCATGACCCGCTTCACGACCTGGTCCACGTCGACCGAGC
The DNA here is from genome assembly GCA_020425635.1 of Planctomycetota bacterium. GTDB lineage: Bacteria > Planctomycetota > J058 > J058 > J058 > JAGQRJ01. The sequence goes on from JAGQRJ010000621.1 coordinate 1,722, forward strand.
CGGAGCTGCTCAGGGAGCCGCCGAGGTCGGACTCGACCTCCCGTCGAATCCGACTGGCGAGGTTGGGCAGGTCGAGGTCGGCGAGCTGGATCTCGACGCTCTTGCGGATCGGCTGGGCCGCCTTCAGCGCCGCCTCGCCGGCGATCCGGTCGATCTGGCGCTCGAGCCCAGCCTCGACCTGGCCCTCGAGCTCCTGGCGCAGGCGGGTCAGCCCTGCCTCGAACTCGCCGCGCAGCTGGGCCAGCTCGCCCGCGACGTCGCCGCCGCGGGTGTCGCGCTCGGCCACCTGGGCCAGGTCCCGGCGCAGGCTCTCGAGCTCGCGCGCGAGCTCCTGGGTCTCGGCGCCGCGGTCGAGCTGGGCCACCTGCTGCGCGACGACGTCGGTCACGACCTCCTGCGCCGCGTGCCGCGCCATGCGCGAGGCGAGCTGCTCGATCTCGTCGGCGTCGAGCGACTTCCCGCCGCCGCGGGCGACCTCGGCCGCCGCGCGCTTGGCGATCGCCTCGACGTCGAAGCCCGCGAGCTGCTCCTGCACGATCAGCGCCACGTCGACGCGGTCGAGGGAGTCCCCGCTCGACCCCTGCCCCTGCGCGGCCTCGAGCATTCCGATCCGCTCGGCGAGGGCGCCGAGGTCGCCGGACTTCATGGCCGCCTGGGCCTCGCTCAGGCGCTCGTCGAGGCGCGTGACCTGGTCCTGCAGCTCGGTGCCGAGCATGGCCTGCTGAGCCTGCATGAGGCGGTTGGCGAGGGCGTTCACCTGGGCGCTGAGCTCCGCGACCTCCGGCCCGGAGCCTTGCCCTGGCCCTGCCTGCCCCAGCTCGTCGCGCAGCCCGGCGACGGCCTGCTGGACGGCCTGCTGGACGTCGCCGAGGCTCACGCCGCTCGGCTGGGCTCGCTCCTGGATCGCGCGCATGGCCTGGCCCACGACGCGGCTCTCGAGGGAGTCGATCTGCATCGACTCGAGCTCGCGCCGCACTCGATCGCCGACCTGGTCGTGGATCTCCTGCTGCAGCTTTCCCAGGCGCTGCTCGACCTGGGGGCCAAGCATGTGGGTGAGCTGCTGGTTGATCTGCTGGCCGACCTGCTGCCCGACCTGCAGCGACACCCGGGTCACGGCCTCCTGCACGAGGCGGTTCAGCGTCCCCTGCAGGTCCTCCTGCGCGAGCTTGGTCTCGACCGCGTGCAGGGCCTCGGCGACCACCTGGTCACGAAACGCGCCGAGCTGCTCGGAGCTCGGCCCGCCCGCGGCCCGAGGCTGCTGGACCTGCGCGGGGCGCACCATTTTGCTCGACGCCGGGCGCTGAACCCCGTGGGGGGTGGTGGGCGGCCGCGCCTGCTGGCCCTGCGCCCCGGTGGCCCGGCGGGTGGGGCTGAGGAAGCGCCCGCCGCAGAACTCACAGGGCGTGCTGGCCTCGTCCTGGTCGGGGAGCAGGTAGGTCGTCTCGCCGCAGTCGCGGCACACACGACCCAGCTGGCTGCGCATGCGGAGGATCGATTGGCACTCCTGAGGGCTCAGGAGCCCGGTGCCAACCACGACCTTCTCCAGGGGCAGGCCCTCGAGCATGGCCTTGTTGAGCGCCTTCTGCAGGCGGTCGGGGGGCACCAGCCGCTTGGCGTACACGATCGCGTAGAAGGCTGTGTTGGCGCTTTCACCCACAGGTGGTCTGCCCTCCGTCTTGAAGGGTAACTGCCAGGATGACTCTGCGCGAGCCAGGGGGGGCCATAAACCCTTACGAAGTCGAAGGGGGGGCGGCTACTTCTTGAGGGAGGCGCCCCAGACCCTGGAGACCGCCCGGCCGTTGGAGACGAGCAGGTCCCCGGAGGGGAGCAGCGCGACCTTGTTCGCGGGGCCTCCGCGACCGAGGGGGACCTCGGCCCGGCCGACCTCCTTGTTGCTCGCGCCGAGCTCCCAGCGCACCACCGTCCGGTTGTTGTGCAGGGCGACCAGGGTCGACCCCTGAACGGCGACGTCGAGCACGGGGAAGGCGGGGCCGACGAGGGTCGCGACCTCGCCGCCGACCTTCACGTCCCAGATCCGCATTTCGCCCGAGGCGTAGCCCGCGACGACCCGGCTGTCGCTGACGAAGGCCAGCGAGGTGACCCCCGACTCCGGGCTCTTCTCGAAGCGGACCTCGTCCGCGCCGAAGACCGCGAGCGCCCCGTTGATCTGGCCGACGGCGAGGTTCTTCCCGTTGGGGCTGTAGGCGAGCGCGCCGATCGCCGCGCCGCCGGTCAGCACGGTCTCGGCGCTCAGGCCGTCCGTGGCCTTACGCGCCTCCACGGCGCCGGTCAGCGTGCCGATCGCGAGCTTGCTCCCGTCGGGGGAGAGCGCGACGCAGCTGACCCCAGGGCCGGCCTCCCAGGTGCCCTGCGACGCAGGCTCCCCGTCGACCTTCCACACCTGGACCCGCCCCGAGTAGTCGATCGAGACCGGGTCGGCGTTGGGCGACCAGAGCACCCCCGCGACCCCGTCCTGGTGCCCCGAGAGGACCACGCTGTGCCCGGACCCCAGGTCCCACAAGCGCACCTCGCCGTCTTCGCTCCCGGTGAGCATGCGGTCGCCCCCGGGGGTCACCGCCATGGCGTTGATCGGCGAGTCGTGCCCGCTCAGCGACTCCGGCGTTGGCTCCATGACCTGCAGCCCGCCGTAGACCGCGAGCCCGGTCAAGCCCGCCCCCACCGCCACGAGCCCCAAGGAGCCCTCGCCGGTGCGCACGAGCAGGGTCCCGCCGAACAGGGCGCACACGAAGAGCGCCACCGGGGGCCAGACCAGCCAAGCCGCGCTGCCTTCGCCGGTCTGGGAGTACCAGATCCCCAGCAGCACGCTCAGGGTGACGGCGCCGCAGAGCAGCCAGTTGCCGGGCGCGACCTCGCGCTGGCGCTGGCCGCTGAGGCTGGCGCCGATCGCGAGCGGGAAGCTCAGGGGGAGCGCCAGCGCGTAGAGCGCGGCGTTCAGCGCCGACGGCGCGGGGCCGCCCGGAGGCGGCGGCCCGGCCGGACGCCGCGCGGGCTTGGAGTCCGCCGGCTTGGCCTTGGGCTTCGCCGCGGGCTTCGCGCCTTCGCCCGCGGAATCCTCGGACGCCGCGGTAGGCTTGAGCGGCGCGTAGCATTGTTCGCACGCGGTCGCTTCGGGGTGATAGTTCTTGTAGCCGCAGTTCGGGCATGTAATCGGTGAGGTAGCCACGCCGTGAATATCTCAGGCGACCCCAGTCCCGTCCACCCGGGTTCGACACCCGAGGCCGGATCGCGGTTCTACCGCGCTCGACCGCTGCTCGCGCTGGGCTTCCTCGTCGGGCTCGGGCTAGCCGGCTGGGGGGCCCTGAGCCTGACCTTCGACTTCACCCCGCAGCGGATCTTCGAGTCCGACAACGAGGACTTCGTCGAGCTCCAGCGGGTCACCGAGACCTTCGGCCGCGACGACACCCTGCTCGTGGTCCTCGTCAACGCGACCTCCGGCGACCTGTTCGAGCAGGCGCGGGTGGCCTACGTCCGCGAGCTGCGGTCCGCGGTGGTCGCGCTCGAGGGTGTGCAAGGGGTGCAAGACTTCACCTCGGCCCCGGTCGTGCGCCCCGGGAGCTTCCTCCCCGGGCTGCTGGTGCCGCCCGGCGCCGAGCAACCGGCCCTCGACGCGGCCCGCGAGCTGGCGGTCACGCACCCGCTGCTCGCCGGGCGCCTGGTCGCGCGCGACGCGCGCGCCGCGCTCCTGCTCGTGCAGATCGAGCCCTGGCGGATCGCCTACGCCGACTTGAACCCCGTGGTGCACGGCGTCGTCCAGGCGCTCGAAGCCCGCCCGCCCCCGCCGGGCGTCCAGGTGCGGGTGACCGGGATCCCCACCGCGCGGACCTTCATCGTCGAGAACCTCGTCCGCGACCAGCTGACCTTCCTCCCGGTGTGCACGCTGATGTTCGTCGCGGTGCTGTGGTTCACCTTCCGCGACCTGCGCGCGGTCTTCGTGCCGCTGGCGTCGGTCGGCGTGGCCCTGGCCTTCACCGTGGGGCTCCTGGCCTGGACCGGCGAGCCGGTGAACATCATCAACAACGTGCTCCCGGTGCTGATCTTCGTGATCGGCATGTCCGACGGGATCCACCTGCTCGGGCACTACCGCCGCGAGCTCGCCGCCGGCTCCCCGCAGCCCCAGGCGATCGAGGAGACCGTCCGCAGGCTGGCCTGGGCGTGCTTCCTGACCAGCGCCACCACCGCGATCGGCTTCGCCAGCCTGGCGGTGGCCAAGATCTCGATCCTGCGCCGCTTCGGGCTCTACGCCGCGGGGGGGGTGCTGATCGCCTACGCCGTGACCGTGCTCTTCTTGCCCCTCGTGCTCAGCCTGCTCTCGCCCCGGCTGGGCGAGGCGTCGCGCCGGGTCGATCGCTGGCTCGACGCGGGCTGCGAGCGCCTCGGGGCGTGGGTGATCGTGCGCCCCTGGCGCGTGCTGCTCCCCTGCGTCCTGATCACGGCGACCTGCGCCGTGCTCGGCTCGCGCGTCCACGAGGAGAACAACCTCTACGAGGCCTTCAGCAGCGACGACCCCGTGGTGCTCGCCAACGAGGACCTCGAGCGCCACTTCGGCGGAATCATTCCCGTCTCGCTCGTGCTGAGCGCCGAGCCCGGGCGCGAGCTCTTGACCCCCGAGGTGCTCGCCTACGCGGAGGGGCTCCAGGCGCGCGTCGAACGCGAGGGCGGGATCGGCAACGCGCTCTCGATCGTCGACCTGGTCAAGGAGTGGAACGCCGTGCGCTTCCTCGGCGACCCCGCCCACCGCACGCTGCCAACCAGCGCCGGCGAGCTGCGCCAGGCGGTGGGGGTCCTCGAGTCCCTGGGGGGCGCCGAGCTCAGCCGCTTCTACGCGCCCGAGTCGCGGCAGCTGCGGATCATGGCCTGGGCAAGCGACACCGGGACCCACGACCTGACGCGCTCCTTCGATCGGATCGACGGCGAGCTCCACACCCCCGACGCGCTGGCGGAGCAGCGCGCCCTCGGGCTGCGGGTCACCCTCACCGGCGACGGCCCGGTGGCGAACCGCGGGGTGAACCACCTGATCCGCGACCTGTTCGGGAGCCTGCTGCTGGCCCTGGGGATCATCTTCGTCTCCATGTGCCTGCTCCTGCGCTCGCTGCGCGCCGGGCTGGTGAGCATGATCCCCAACGCGTTTCCCCTGGTGTTCACCCTGGGCTTCATGGGCCTGACCGGGCTCGACCTGCGGGTGACCTCGGTGATCGTGTTCTCGGTGTCGCTGGGCCTGGCGGTCGACGACACGATCCACTTCATGGTCCGCTACCGCCTCGAGCAGCGCAGCCGCGCCGAGCTCCAGCCGGCGATCCTGGCGACCTTCCGCGGCACCGGGAGCGCGATCCTGATCACCTCGCTCCTGCTCGCGCTGGGCTTCGCGAGCCTCCTGCTCAGCGCCTTCCCGATCTCCCAGACCTTCGGCTTGCTCATGCTCGTGACCGTGCTCGCCGCGATCGTGGGCGACCTGCTGATCCTCCCCGCGTGCCTCGTGCTCCTGCGCCCCTTCGGCGGCACCAACGCTGCCGCTCCCGCGGCGACCGCGGGAGGCGAGCCCTGAGGGCGCGCCCCCGCTCCCCTGCGGCCCGTTGGGGGTGAGCCCTCGCAGCTTTGCTGCGCGCGCCTGCGGCCCGTTGGGGGTGAGCCCTCGCAGCTTTGCTGCGCGCGCCTGCGGCCCGTTGGGGGTGAGCCCTCGCAGCTTTG
>JAGQRJ010000091.1 GCA_020425635.1 Planctomycetota bacterium
AATCGCGCTCGTGAAGCAGCTTTACGTCGAGACCTACGGGTGTCAAATGAACAAGCTCGACTCGGAGCTGGCCACCCAGGCCATGTCCGAAGCGGGCTTCGTCACCACCGACAACGTTCAGGACGCCGACCTGATCGTGCTCAACACCTGCAGCGTGCGCGACCAGGCGGAGCACCGCGTGGTCTCCCAGCTCGGCCGGCTCAAACCAGGCGGGGGGAAGCGCAAGCCAGGCGCGGTGCTCGCGCTGATCGGCTGCATGGGCCAGCGCCAGGGCGAAGCCCTGTTCAAGCTCGCCCCGCATCTGGACATCGTGGCGGGGACCAAGGAGTTCACCCGGCTCCCCCAGCTCTACGCCGAGGTCCAGGAGCAGCGGCAGCAGCGCTCGGCCCTCGACCTGAGCGAGACCTTCGCCTACGCCCGCGACCCTCGACACCGCACGACCCAGCACCAGGCCTTCGTCTCGATCATGCGCGGCTGCGACCTGTTCTGCACCTACTGCATCGTGCCCAGCACCCGCGGCCCCGAAGAGAGCAAGCCGCTCGCGCAGGTCGTCGACGAGGTCCAGCGCCTGGTCGACGACGGGGTCGTCGAGGTGACGCTCCTCGGGCAGACGGTGAACTCCTGGGGCAAGCAGCTCCCGGGCGCCCCCGACCTGGGCGACCTGCTCGCCGCCCTCGACCAGATCCGCGGGCTCGCCCGCACGCGGTTCATCACCTCGCACCCGAACTTCTTCCGCGACGACTTCTGGCGGCGCGTGCGCGACCTGCGCACCTTCTGCCCCTACGTGCACGTGCCTGCCCAGCACGGCTCCGACCGCATGCTGAAGAAGATGGCCCGGCTCTACACCGTGGAGCGCTACCGCGACATGGTCGCCGCGGCGCGCGCGGAGATCCCGGACCTCGCCCTCGCCAGCGACTGGATCGTGGGCTTCCCCGGGGAGACCGAGGCCGACCACGAGCAGAGCAAGGCCTTCCTCGCCGAGGTCGGCTTCGCTCAGAGCTTCGTGTTCATCTACTCGCCGCGCCCGGGGACCCCCTCGGAGCGCCGCATGCACGACGACTGCGACCGCGCGACCAAGAAGCGGCGCTGCAACGAGCTGCTCGCGGTGGCCGAGACGATCAAGCGCGCCGAATACGACGCGCGGGTCGGGCGGACCCTCGAGGTCCTCGCCGACGGCCCCTCGAAGACCAACGCCGAGGTCCTCTCGGGGCGGACCCGCGACAACCGGATCGTGATCTTCCCTGGACCTGCGCGCCTCGCCGGCAAGCTCGTGCCGGTGACCATCGAGCGCGCCTCGACCAACTCGCTCTACGGCGTGCTCGCCGATCGCCCCGCCGAGGAGGCGCGTCGCCTGCCGGTGGTCGTTCGCTGAGCGCCGCGGCCGAGGACGCGCAGCACATGCGCCGCGCCCTCGAGCTCGCCGCGCGGGGCGACTTCCGCGTGCACCCCAACCCGCGGGTCGGCGCGGTCGCAGTCCGCGACGGGGTCGTGCTCGGCGAGGGCTACCACGAGGCCTGCGGCGGGCCCCACGCCGAGGCCGCGCTCCTCGGCGCCCTGCCCCCCGGGTCCGCCCGCGGGGCCACGGTCTACGTGACCCTCGAGCCTTGCGCGGCGTTCCCGGGCAAGCAGACCCCCGCCTGCTCGGCGGCCCTGATCGCGGCAGGGGTGCGGCGGGTGGTGGTCGCCGACTCGGACCCCAACCCCGGAGTCGCCGGCGCCGGCGTCGCTGCGCTGCGCGCGGCCGGGGTCGAGGTCGAGGTCGGGCTGTGCGCGCGCGAAGCGCGCCTGCTCAACCAGCCCTTCGCCAAGTGGATGCTCCACGGGCGGCCCTACGTCACCGCCAAGTGGGCCATGAGCCTCGACGGCAAGATCGCGTCCCGCACCGGTCATGCGCGCTGGATCAGCGGGCCCGAGTCCCGGGCGGAGGTGCACCGCCTGCGAGGGACCGTCGACGCGGTGCTCGTCGGCGCGACCACGGCGCTCGTGGACGACCCGCTGCTCACCCGGCGCGACGCGGCCGGGCGCGACCCGGTGCGCGTGGTGGTCGACACCCGCGGGCGGCTCCCCCTCGGCGCGCAGCTCGTCGAGACCGCGGGCGAGCACCCGCTGGTGTGGGTCGTGGGCCACGGGGTCGAGAGCGCGGGGCACCGCGCCCTGGGGGTCGAGGTCGTCGAACTCGACCCGGCACCGGGGGGCAGCCTGGCGCCCGGAGACGTGCTCGCCGCCCTCGCCGCCCGCGACCTGCGGCACGTGCTCGTCGAGGGCGGGGGCACGCTCCTCGGCGCCTGGCTCGACGCCGGCGCGGTCGACGCGGTGCGTGTGCACCTCGCGCCGCTCCTGATCGGGGGCGCCGACGCCCCAGGACCCCTGGGTGGGCTGGGGGTCGAGCGGGTGGATGTCTCCCCTCGCCTGCGGGAGCTCCAGGTGGGCCGTCGGGGCGAAGACGTCGAGCTGGCCGGCCTGCTGCACGAGTATTGAGCGCGGCTCGAAGGCGCACGCGACCCCTCGTTGCAAGCCAAGCGCGCCTCGCATAGGCTCTGCGCCTCCGCCGAAGCCCCAGAATCAGTAGGGTTTAGTGTTTCCAGCCTCCAATCACGGGCCGGGGCAGAACATCGGGTTCCCCGACGTGTGCCTCACCCCCGGGGTCCCCCCAGTCCCTGTCCCCTACCCGAACCTGGGCAGCAACGCGATGGCGGTCCCCACCGCTCCGAACGTGCTCATCTCCGGCATGCCTGGGCAGAACATGGGCTCGATGCCCACGCTGACCAACGGCGACAACGCGGGCTGCATTCACCC